>NZ_PKFA01000048.1:0-98198 GCF_002919275.1 Thermocrispum sp.
CCGGCTCGGTGGTGCCCGGCTCGGTGGTGCCCGGCTCGGTGGTGCCCGGCGCGGTGGCCTGGCTGGTGCCCGGCCTGCCGTCCTGGCGCGCACCCGCCGGGGCTGGTGCCGTCCGGGTGGTCGCCTGGCGCTTGGCGGTGGCCGCCCCGTCACTGCCCTGGGACGGCTTGAAGTCGGCGAAGAAGTCATGCCAGGCGGCGTCGACCGATTGCGGGTCGGCGAGGAAACGCTCGTACATTTCCTCGACCATCCACTCGTTGGGACCGAACTGGGAGGCTGGACTGGTGGTCACGACTGAGATTCGCCTCTATTCGTGAGCTCGTAGTAACCGGAATGCGAAGCTTGCGCCACTACCAGGCTAACCCGTGACTCCTCACTTAGTTGCCCGGGATCATGGGCAGGGATTCACGTTCGGCCGCGCGCCAGAACCTGGCGTACGGGCCGTCCGAGGACAGCAGCTCGGCATGCGTTCCGACCTGCGCAATTCGTCCTCGTTCCAGCACGACGATGCGGTCGGCGCGGGCCGCGGTGGCCAAACGGTGCGCGACCACGACGGTGGTCCTGGACCGGGCCACGGCCTCGCTCGCCGCCAGCACCGCCGCCTCGGTCGCCGGGTCCAGTGCCGCGGTGGCCTCGTCGAGCAACAGGATGTCCGGGTCGAGCAGTTCGGCGCGGGCCAGCGCGACGAGCTGCCGCTGCCCGGAGGAGAGGTTCTGCCCGCGCTCACCGACCTGCTGATGGAAGCCGTGCGGCAGCGCCGCGACAGCGGGCAGCGCGCCGACCGCGCGTACTGCCGCTTCGACTTCGGCGTCGGTGGCCCCCGGCCGTGCATACCGCACATTGTCCGCGACCGTTCCGGAGAACAAGTGCGCTTCCTGCGGGACGATGCCCATTCGGCCGCGAAGAGCTGCCAGGTCGTAGTCGCGGACGTCCACCCCGTCGATGAGGACCCGGCCCGAGCTGGTGTCGTAGAACCGGGCGAGCAGCTTCACCACGGTCGACTTCCCCGCGCCGGTGGCACCCACCAGTGCGACCGTTTCCCCGGGTGCGATGTGCAGGTCGAACCCGTGCAGCGCCGGTTCGGCGGCGCCGGGGTAGGTGAAGGACACGTTCTCGAACCGCACGTCCCCCCGCAGCCGCTCACCGACCGCGACGGGTGCCGGGGGTGGCGGGACCGAGCTGCGGGTGGCCAGCAGGTCGCCGATCCTGACCAGGCCGACCTTGGCCTGCTGGTAGCCGTCGAAGATGCTGGACAGCTCCTGGATGGGGGAGAAGAACATCGTCAGGTAGAGCAGGAACGCCATCAGCACGCCCGGCGTCAGGTCGTCGACCGCGACGCGGTTGGTGCCCACGTACAGCACCACGGCCTCGACCACCTGGGACAGCAGCGAGACGAACGGGAAGTACGTGGCGATGTAGCGCTGGGCGCGCAGCCTGGACCGCCGGTAGGCGTCGCTGCGGTCGGCGAACGCCCGCGCCGAATGTTGCTCGCGCGTGTACGCCTGGGCCACCCGCAGGCCGGTGACGTTCTCCTGCATGTCGGCGTTGACCACGCTGACCCGCTCCCGGGCTTCGGTGTAGGCACGCGACGACTTCCGCCGGAAGATCACCGTCGCCACGATGAGCACGGGCATGACGGCCAGCGTGATCAGCGCCAGCGAGACGTCGGTGACCAGCAAGGCCCCGGTGATGCCGACCAGGGTCAGCACGCTGACCACGGCGCGGGCCAGACCGGTCTGCAGGAACGTGGACAGCGCGTCCACGTCGGTGGTCATCCGGGTCATGATCTTGCCGGCCAGCTCGCGCTCGAAGTAGTCGAGCCCGAGCCGCTGCAGGTGGGCGTAGCAGCGGACGCGCAGCAGGTACAGCACGCTCTCGCCCGCCCGCGCGGTGACCACCGTCTGGGCGGCGATGACCGCCCAGTTCAGCAACGCGATCAGTGCGCCGCACGTGGCGACGACGAGCACGACCGTCGTCGAACCCGCCACCACGCCGTCGTCGACGCCGACTCGGAACAGTGACGGCATCGCCACCGTGGCCAGCGCGTCCGCGGCGACCAGGACGACCGCCGCAAGCAGCAGCCAGCGCACCGGGTGCAGCAGCCGGGACAGCCGGAAGTCCGGGTCGTCCGCCGTCGGGTCCTGGCCGGCGATGTGCGGGGTGTCCCGCGCCGGCGGCAAAGCGCGCACCTTCGCCAGCAGCTCCGGCGTCGGCGGCACGTTGAACCGGGCGGGACCACCGGGACCGCCGCGGCCCATCGCGGGCTCCGGTGGCGGGCGGTTCGCCGCGAGCTCGGCGAGGTGATCGACGTCGTCCTGCTCGGTGCGCGGCCACAGCCGCGCGGTGGTGCCGGAACCGTTGCCGTCTGCCGGCAAGGACGGCAACGCCGCGGGGTTCTCCACGTCGTCGTCCGGCCCGGCGATCAGCTCCCGGAACAGCGCACAGCGCTCCCGCAGCTGGGCTTCCGTGCCGATGTCGACCACCCGCCCGGCGTCCAGTACCGCGATCCGGTCGGCCAGCGCCAGTGACGACCGGCGGTGGGCGATGAGGATCGTGGTCCGGTCCTTGGTGACGGCGCGCAGCGTGGCGTGAATGGCCGCTTCGGTGCCGGCGTCGACCGCGGACGTGGCGTCGTCCAGCAGCAGGATTCTCGGGTCGGTCAGCAGCGCCCGCGCCAGCGCCAGGCGCTGCCGCTGCCCTCCGGACAGCGTCAGGCCGCGCTCACCGACCACGGTGTGGTAACCGTCGGGCAGGTTCTCGATGAACTCGTGTGCCTGTGCGGCCTTGGCCGCAGCGACGATCTCTTCGTCGGTGGCGTCGGGGCGGCCGTAGGCGATGTTGTCGCGCACCGAGGTGGAGAACAGGAACGCTTCTTCGAACACCACCCCGATCGCCCGGCGCAGGTCGGTCAGCCGCACGTCCCGGACGTCGACACCGCCGACTTCGATACGGCCTTCGTGCACGTCGTAGAAGCGGGGGAGCAGCAGGGACACCGTCGACTTGCCGGACCCGGCCGTGCCGACGAGCGCGACCGTCTCCCCCGGCTCGACATGCAGCGACAGCCGGTCGAGCACCTTGTCCTCGCGCGTGTAGCCGAAGCTGACGTCGGTCAACCGCACCGAGAGTGGCCCGGCGGGCAGCTCGCGCGGCTCGTCCGGGTCGGTGACCTCGGGCTGCGCGTCGATCAGCTCGTAGACCCGTTCGGCGCCTGCGCGGGCGATCTGCGCCTGGATGATCAGGCTGGTGACCATGCGCGCGGGCGACACCAGGCCCGCGACGTAGGACGCGAAGGCGACGAACGTGCCGAGCGAGACGTCGCCGTGGAGGGCCAGCAAGCCGCCGACCGCCAGCACGGCCACCTGGCCCGCGGCGGGCAGTGCGGCCACCGAAGCCATCGGGATCGCGGTCAGCCGCGCGGCCCGCATCTTCTCGCCGAACAGCTTGCGTGCGGCGCGCTCGAGGCGGGCCACTTCCCTGGCCTCCTGGCCGAAACCCTTCACCACGCGCACGCCGGTGACCGTCTCCTCGACGTGCTGAGCCAGGTCGGCGGCGCGCTGCTGCGACGACCAGATCGCCGGGAACACGCGCATGCGCGCGGCGGCGACCGCCAGGCCGATGGCCGGGGTGACGATCAGGGCGATCAGTGTCAGCAGCGGCGACATCCACAGCATGGCCCCCAGGGCGAGCAGCAGGTACACCGCCGAGCCCACCGAGAGCGGTCCTTGCATGAGCAGGCCGACCATCAGCTGCAGATCGGTGATCGCCCGGGAAGCGATCTGCCCGGTGCGCAGCGAGTCCTGCGCACCGCCGTCCAGCCGGGAGACCGCGTGGAAGACCTGCTGGCGCAGGTCGTGCTGCACGTCGAGGGCGAGCCGTCCGCCGAAGTAGCGCCGCGCGAACGCGGTGGCGAACCCGAGCAGGGCGAGGCCGATCAGCCCGATGGCGAGCACACCGAGCCGTCCGGTGTTGCCCGCCATCGCCTCGTCGATGGCCTGCTTGACCAGCAGCGGTCCGGCAGCGAGCGACCCGACGCCCAGCACGGCGGCCCCGAACGCCAGCACCACCAGCCACGGGTGCCGCCAGCACGCGGAGACCAGCCGCCGCAGCCACCCGGCGGACGGGGAGGAAACAGAAGGGCGGGGTGCCCGCTGCCGACGTTCGATGCGCATCTCGGTCGGTACGGACACCCCGCCAGGTTACGGAATCCTGCGGCCGTGCCGCCGCCCCGGCGACCGGCCGTCGCCGGGGCGGGGCGGCGGGCTCATGTGATGTCGCGCTGGTAGGTGCGCGCCAGGCCGAGGCCGAAGAACAAGAGCACCCAGCCGAGGAAGATCGCGACGCTGGCGCCCCAGCCGAACGAGCCGAGTGCGCCCGCGCCGAACCGCAGCAGCGAGGACGCCCTGTCGACGATCTCCTCCGGCAAGGTGCCGCCTGCCATGTCCTCCAGCTCGCCGACGATGTTGGACGCGGCCGCGGCGCCGGTGATGCCGTTCGCCGCGCCGTTGGGGAACGCCCCGGCGACGGTCGGGCCGATTTCCTCCGAATTGCTCGCGGAGATGGCCGCGAACGTCATGTCCATGCCGGGACCGACCAGCAGCCCGTAGACGAGCAGCACGACCACGGTGCCGACGGACGAGCCGATCAGGGCTCCAACGCCGAGGCCGAGCAGGGTCCACAGCACGCACGACAGCAGCCCGGATGCGGCGATGGTGATCCACATCTCGCCGTCGACCATTCCTTCGCCGCCGACGCCGAACAGCAGCCCCAGCGAGGCGCCCAGGATGATCACCACGCCGAAGATCGCGCCCCACAGCACGTAGGTGATCGCCTTCGCGCCGAGCAGCGTGCCGCGGTTGGGGGCGGTCAGGAAGCTGGTGGTGATGGTCTTCCTGCCGATCTCCACCGCCAGCGCCATACCGCCGAAGATCATCGGGAAGATCGTGGCGATGTTGATCGCCCTGGTCAGGAAGATGGCGTTCACCGACAGGTCGTTGAGGTCGACGGCGGCGTACCGGCGCAGGTCACGGTTGATGTCCCGGGCGATTTCGTCGAACGCCGACGACCACATCCACGCCCACAGCAGCGCGACTACGAGCGCGGTGAGCAGCAAGCCCAGCCACAGCTTGGTGGTGACGATCTTGCGGAACTCCGCCTTGATGAGCCTGCCCATCAGCCCTGGCCTCCCCAATTCGTGCCGCCCTGCTGGCCGTGTCCCGGTTGCTGTCCCGGTTGCGGGCCGCCCTGCCAGCCCTGCTGCGGCTGACCGCCCTGCCAGCCCTGTTGTGGCTGGCCGCCCCAGGTCTGTTGCGGCTGGCCGCCCCAGGTCTGCTGCGGTTGCTGCCAGCCGCCCTGCTGCGGCTGCTGCCACTGGCCTTGCTGCGGGGCGTACGGGTTCTGCTGCGGGACACCACCGCTCGGCGTCCAGGAACCCTGCTGGCCGCCCGGTGCGAACTGCGGCGGCAACTGGCCGTACTGGGTTTGCGCGGGCGCGGCGTACTGCCCGCTGGTGAGCTGGAAGAACAGCTTCTCCAGGTCCGCGCGCTCTTCCTCGACGCCGTACAGTGCGACGCCTGCTTTGGCCGCCACGTCACCGACCTGCTGCACCGTCGAGTCGTACACCGCGAGCCTGCCGCCCTCGATGGTCTCCACCCGGGTGATGCCCTGCTCCTTCAGCGCGGTGGTCAGCTTGTCGTTGTCCGACGCGTGCACCAGGATCCTGGTTTGCTGCTGCTTGCGCAGCTGGTCCAGCGGTCCGTAGTACATCGTCTGGCCTCGGCTGACGATGACCACCTGGTCGATGGTCTGCTCGAGCTCGGCCAGCAGGTGCGACGACACCAGCACGGTGCGGCCTTCCCTGGCGAAGTTGCGCAGGAACTGCCGCAGCCACGCGATGCCCTCCGGGTCGAGGCCGTTGGCCGGCTCGTCCAGGATCAGCACCTGCGGGTTGCCCAGCAGCGCGGCGGCCAGTGCCAGCCGCTGCCGCATACCGAGCGAGAAGCCGCCGACCTTCCGGTTGCCCGCCTCGGACAGGCCGACCAGGCCGAGGACCTCTGCCACGCGGGTGTCCGGGACACCGATCGCCGCCGCGTAGACCCGCAGGTGGTTGCGCGCGGTGCGCTTGGGGTGGAAGCCCTCGTTCTCCAGCACCGACCCGACGACGGTGGCCGGGTTGCCGAGTTTGTCGTGCGGCAGCCCGTTGATGGTGGCCATGCCCTGGGAGGGCCGTACCAGGCCCAGGATCATCCGCAGGGTGGTGGTCTTGCCTGCACCGTTCGGGCCGATGAAGCCGGTGACCGACCCCGGCTCCACGGTGAAGCTCAGATTCGACACCGCCTGTACCGCACCGAAGTTCTTGCTCAGGTGCTGTACGACGATGCGGCCACTGCCGTCATGCATCACAGCTCTCCGTCCGTTTCACGGGCGATCCGCACAGCTCGTGCTGCGCCATCCTGCCGTACTCGTCGGTCCATCCGCCGTTGGTTCCGATGAATTTGCCGAAGGTTGCCACGCAACCGTCCGTGTTCCCCTATGGTGGTAATTGGCGGCCTGCTCCCAGTGACCCCCAGGCTGGTCGAGCGGGCCGCCCTTTTGTGCCTGGGCACCTGCCGACTGCGGGCTTCGCCGCCAGGCCATCCGCGGTCTCCTCGGGTATGCGCGGGCACGGCCGTCGCAGATCTGTCGCGGCAACCGCACAGCGGGCAGGCTATCGGTTGCCGCGCGCGCGGCCGCGCAACCCTCGCCGTAGTGCCGATCACGATCCTGTGACGTGCGGCTCCGCGCGACAGTTTCGCGCGGCCGAGTGAAGCATGGTGACCTGCGACACCACGGCGCTCTTTGCTTGCTGGAGAGCGGCCTGGGCGCAGGCGACGTTCGCGGCGGGGAGTACCGGGATGGCTGCGACCTGGTGATGGCGGCCTTGTGCCACTGCACAGACGCCAGGCTGACCCGCGGCGCCGGGCACGGCCCCACGGTTCCGGGTACGGCCCCCGCGGTTCCGGGTACGTCGGCAGGTGTCGGTCAGCGCTGCGCAGTTGGCTGCACCGGCCGTGCCTGACCGCCCCGGAACGGTCCGGTTTTGCGTGGTGTCATGAGCCGAGCACGCTCGTCAGTTCCACGGCCGGAAGGTCGTGAGCGCTGGCCACCGCCTCGTTGGTCAGCGTCCCGGCGTGCGTGTTGAGCCCGAGCGCGAGGGCTTCGTCGGCCGTGGCTGCGGCCCGCCAGCCGCGCTCGGCGATCTGGACGACGTACGGCAGCGTGACGTTGGTCAGTCCGTAGGTGGAGGTCCGGGGGACGGCGCCCGGCATGTTCGCCACGCAGTAGAACACCGAGTCGTGCACCTCGAACGTCGGGTCGTCGTGGCTGGTCGGGCGGGTGTCGGCGAAGCAGCCGCCTTGGTCGACCGAGATGTCCACCAGGACGCTGCCCGGCTTCATCTGCGCCACCAGATCGTTCGACACCAGCTTGGGGGCCTTCGCACCGGGCACCAGCACCGCGCCGATCACCAGGTCGGCCTGCAGCACGGCCTCCTCCAACGCGAGGGTGCTGGACGTCAGTGTCACGATCGCGCCGTGGTACTGCGCGTCGATCTGGCGCAGCCGGTCCACGTTGGTGTCCAGGACCTCGACGTGCGCACCCATGCCGAGCGCCACGCGAGCCGCGTTCAGGCCCGCCACGCCTCCGCCGATGACGACGACACGCGCCGGGTGCACACCGGGAATGCCGCCGGGGAGAACGCCACGGCCACCGTTGGGACGCATCAGCGCGTTGGCGCCGACTTGCGGTGCGAGCCGTCCGGCTACTTCGGACATCGGTGCCAGCAACGGCAGAGCGCCGGACGGCAGCTGTACCGTCTCGTAGGCGATCGCTGTCGTCCCTGCGGCCAGCAACGCTTCGGTGAGCTGCCGGTCGGCGGCCAGATGCAAGTAGGTGAACAGCGTCAGGTCGGATCGCAAGAACGGATACTCGTCCGCGATCGGCTCCTTGACCTTGAGCACGAGCTCGGCATCGCCCCACACGTCCTCGGCGGTGGAGACGATCTTGGCACCGGAGGCCACGTACTCCTCGTCGGGAATGCCTGCGCCGAGGCCGGCCTCGGCCTCCACGTACACCTCGTGACCGCGCTCGGTCAGCTCGCGTGCCCCAGCCGGGGTCAGCGCCACGCGGTACTCGCGCTTCTTCCGCTCCTTGGGAACGCCGACACGCATGGCCGACCACCTCCCCACCTGCGGCGCTGCTGGCGTGGTTGCCTCCACTATGGCGCGTGCCGGAGGCGATGTCACCGATCGATCAGCGGGTCTTGCCTCCGTCGCGGGAGCGCCAGGCGTGCTGTTTGGCGCGATTGCCGCAGATCCGCATCGAGCACCAGCGGCGGGAGCGGGCCTTGGAACGGTCGTAGAAGGCCCATCGGCAGGCGTCGTTGGCGCAGACCTTCATGCGCGACCAGGTGCCGTCCGCCATCGCGCCGATCACGATGGTCAGCAACCGCCCCACCGCCTGGTGGACCCCGTCGCCGCGGGCGTGCACCTGCCACGAGCCGGATGGGGTGAAACGGACGGCCAGACCGACGCGCGCGGCCGTCGCGTTCAGCCGGTCCAGCACGGCGTCGCCGAGCCGACCGTTCCGATGCACGCCGAGGACATCGCGCAAGGATTCGCGAAACGCCACAACCTCGTCGCGATCCGCACGGTCCAAGGTGTCGACCGACCGATCGAGCAGGTCTTGTCCACGCAACCAGCGCAGGCATGCCTCCGGGGTCGCCAACGTGTCGTTGCCGGCTTCGATGTCGCAGGTGTTCACGAACCGGCGGACGACCTCCAGCCGCCCGGGAGCTGCCGCGGATTGCGTGGCAGGCATCCTGCAAGTGTAACCGGATTGACGTGTGATGCAGTTACGGATAGGTTGCCCGCCCGTGATGCCCCGACAGTCATGTTCTTCGTCGTTGCCGACCACAGGATGGTGAGAAGGACGTTCGCCGTGCTCGCGGCGAGTGTGCTGCTGGCCGGATGCGATGCCGGTGACGTCCTCGGCTTCGGGACCGGCGACGAAGAGGATCGGCCGTCCGAGCTGGTCTTCGCCGGATGCCCTGGTGGCGGGAAGGAGACCGTCACCGTCGGGCTCACCCCCGAGGAGGCTTGGGGGAACCGGCTCGGGCCGACGTTGGAACCGCCGGCGCCGGACGCGAACGGCAGGGTTGCGGTGGACGGCTTCCGGGTCGCCGTCGCTTGCGAGGTGGCGAAGCGCATTCACGGCGACGACGTGACCGTGAAGTGGAAGGTCCTCAACTCCAGGTACGACCTGGAAGATGCGGTGACGAGCGGCGAGATCGATCTGATGTCCTCGATCTCCGCGCCGTACGCCGAGCACAGGACCAGCATGCTCTTGACGCGGTCCTACTACGTCAGCGGTCCGGCGATCCTCGTCACGGCGCAAAGCGGTCTGAAGGACTACGACGACCTGAACAAGTCCGGCAAGAAGCTGTGCGACATGCTGGTGGCTCTCGCGGAAGATCTGCCGGACGATCAGTTCGAGATCGTCAAGGAGCACAACACGTTCGTCTGCCTCGAGAAGCTCGCAGCAGGCGAGGTCGACGGTGTCCACGGCGATGCGCTCGAGCTGGCGGAAATCGCCTACGGCCGTGATCCGCAGCTGAAGCTGCTCGACATGCGCAAGCCGATCGCGCAGGAGATGGCCCTGCAAACGCGTGTCGTCGACTACGCCATGGGTGTGAACCCGAACGTGGCCGGGCTGCGGAAGAAGGCCGATCAGGCAATGGCGGACGTCATTTCCGACGGCACCTGGGAGAAACTCCGGAAGCACTATCTCGATCCGGTCGGGTATCCGGCCAAACAACCACCGCCGCCGGAGGGATGACGGAATCTGCCGGTCGCCGGGGTGTCGGTCCGCGCTGATCGGCACCGCGCGGCTGGCCGCCGTCCACCTGACGCGCCGCCCCTCGCAAGGCTGCGAAAGTCTTCGGTGAGATGTTTCCCGGTGTGCATGCGGGCGGCGGACAGCGGCAGCCACGGTGTGCCGACGGAGCTGATGTTTCCCGGTGTGCATGCGGGCAGCGGCCGACGTGGCCGTGACGACCGTGGTGTCAGCCGCCTGTGGGGTGCAGCCCGTCAGGAGGAAGCCGAGAAGCCTGCCTGGCCGGAGAGGCCGACCAGGTACCGGTGGGCCTCATGGCGATGGACCCTGGACGAACCACGCCTGCCGCTGCGGGAAGCCCGCCGAACCATCCGGCCGGGAGCTGACCCGGTCAGGGACTGGTGGCGCTCACCCTCGATGCGGCGGAGGCGGAGCGCCGGCTGCTGACGCGAGTGGCACGTCATTGTCGGTCGAGCACGTTCCGACGACGACGTGGAGTTGCCAGAATCCGAGTGGTGACCTGCGCAGACGCCGCCGACGGTGGCGACAGCACGCGCTGACGGAAATTTTCCCATTCGCGCCGGAGGGTGGTGCTCGGGCACCGAACGGAGCATGATCCCCAATGGCCGAGGAGTCGGAAGGGGATCGTGATGGGTTCACGCGGACTGTTCGCCCGTGGCGCGGCACTGGCCTCGATCGGTGCGCTGACGCTGGGCTTGGTCGCCCAGCCTGCGGCCGCCGAGCCGAGGCACTGGCCGCTGACCAAACAGCCGGTGGCGGTCGGCTCCGGCGGTGCGGTGGCCACCGTGGACGTCGAGGCCACCCGGGCGGGCTTGTCGGTGCTGCGCAAGGGTGGGAACGCGGTCGATGCGGCGGTCGCCGCGGCCGCGGTGCTCGGGGTGACCGAGCCGTACTCGTGCGGCATCGGCGGTGGCGGTTTCATGCTGATCTACACCGCCAAGGACAAGAAGGTGCACGCGATCGACCACCGGGAAATGGCCCCGGCGGCGATGCAGCCGGACGCCTTCTTCGAAAACGGCAAGGTGCTGCCGTTCGACGACGCCCGCTACAGCGGACGGTCGGCGGGCGTGCCGGGCACGGTCGCCGGGTGGGAGGAAGCGCTCAAGCGATTCGGCACCAAGTCACTGCGCACGGTGCTGCAGCCGGCGATCAAGGTCGCCCGCGACGGCTTCGTGGTGGACCAGACCTTCGCCGACCAGACCGAGGACAACCGCGACTACTTCGACGACATCCCGTCGTCGGCCGCGACGTTCTTGGATCCGGACGGCACGGCACCGGATGTCGGCAGCACGTTCCGTAACCCGGATCTGGCCAAGGCCTACGAGCGGATCGCCCGCTACGGCGCCAAGGGCTTCTACCAGGGGCCGATCGCCGAAGCCATGGCCGAGGCGGCCAGCAATCCGCCGGTGGCCGAGGACGCCAACCACGTCTGGCGTAAGGGCTTCATGACCACCGAGGACATCAAGAACTACCGCGCGGTGTGGCGGACGCCGACCAAGGTCACCTACCGTGGCCTGGACGTCTACGGCATGGCGCCGCCGTCCAGCGGCGGCTCCACGGTCGGTGAGGCGCTGAACATCCTCGAGGGCTACGGCCTGCGCTGGATCAAGCGGGACGAAGCGCTGCACTACTTCCTGGAGGCCTCCCGCTATTCGTTCGCCGACCGCAACGCCTACGCCGCGGACGCCGATTTCGTCGACGTCCCGCTCAAGGGCCTGCTCAGCAAGGACTTCGCGGCCGAGCGCCGTGCGCTGATCACCGGCAAGGCGGCGGGCGTCGTCGAGCCTGGCGACCCGTGGCCGCACAACGGCGGTGGCTCCGGCGGCACGCCGTCGGTGACCCTGGAAAAGGGCACCTCGACGACCCACCTGACGGTCGCGGACAAGCACGGCAACGTGGTGGCCTACACGTTCACCATCGAGTCGACCGGGGGCAACGGCATCACCGTTCCGGGCTGGGGCTTCTTGCTCAACAACGAGCTGACGGACTTCAACTACGACTCGACCACGCACGTCAACCGGGTCGAGGGCGGCAAGCGGCCGCGCAGCTCGATGTCGCCGACCATCGTGCTGGAGCACGGCAAGCCGAAGCTGGCCGTCGGCTCGCCCGGCGGCTCCACGATCATCACCACGGTGCTGCAGATCCTGGTCGACCGCATCGACCTGGGCGCCACGCTGCCGGAGGCGATCGCGGCGCCGCGGGCCACCCAGCGCAACGGTGAGACCACCTCGGCCGAGGCAGCCTTCATCGACAGCCCGGAGGGCCAGGCCCTGCAGGAACGCGGGCACAAGTTCACCGACGGCGGGGAGATCGGCGCGGCGACCGGCATCGAGTTCCTGCCCGGTGGCAAGCTGCTGGCCGCGGCGGAGCCGGAGCGGCGCGGTGGTGGATCCGCCGGGGTGGTGCGACCCTGGTAGCCGCGACGGGGCGGCCGTCCGGTAGGACTGAGGCATGAGCGTGCACGCTGACGGCTGGTTCACCGGCGCCGCAGGAAAACGGATCTATTGGCAGTCGTGGCTCCCCGACGGGCAACCTGTCGGCGTGGTGGTCGTGCTGCACGGCTACGCCGAGCACAGCGGCCGGTACGTGCACGTCGCGGAGGCGCTGAACGCGGCCGGTTATGCCGTGTATGCGCACGACCACCACGGCCACGGCCGGTCCGAGGGGTCGCGGGCGAACATCGGCTCGTTCGCCGGGATTCTCGTGGACACCGACCGGCTGATCCGCAAAGCCGCGGCGGCCCATGACGGTCTGCCGGTGTTCCTGCTCGGCCACAGCATGGGCGGGCTGATCGCCGCGGCCTACGTGTGCGAGGTGAGCGGGCTGACCCGATACCCCCTCGCCGGGGTGGTGCTGTCCGCACCGGCGCTGGAGATCGGCGTCGGCTCCCCGGCGGAGCGGGTCGTTGCCAGGGTGTTGTCGAAGATCGTGCCCGACCTGCAGGTGGCTCCGTTCGAGTCGGGCAAGATCAGCCGCGACCCGCAGGTCGTCGCCGACTACGACGCCGACCCGCTGGTGTACCGGGGCAAGATCAAGGCCCGCACCGGTGCGGAGGTCATGACCACCGTGCAGCGGGTCCGCGACAGCCTGGCGAAGATCGACCTGCCGTGCCTGGTGATGCACGGGGGTGCGGACGAGGTGGTGCGGGTCTCCGGGTCGCAGCTGCTCACCGAGCGGGTGACGACCGCGGACCTGACGTTCACCGTCTACGACGGCCTGTACCACGAGATCTTCAACGAGCCGGAGCGCGAGCAAGTCCTGGCGGACCTGGTCGGCTGGCTCAAGGCGCGGACCTGAGCGCCCACGGCGGTTGCTTCCGGCCGGGGCCGGTCGGCGCGGTCACCGCGTCGACCAATGCCAGGTGGGTGAACGCCTGCGGGAAGGTGCCCAGCCACCGCCCCGCTGTGCGGGTCGATCTCCCCGGCGGCACGTCGATCTCCCCGGCAGCACCGGCGGGTGGGAACCGACCGGTGCCGCCGCTGTGGTCCTGCGACGCGTTTCGCGCATCCGCAGGCGTGAGGCGATCCGCTAGTACCCACCGCCCAGCTTGCGGTGGTCCCAGCTGGTGCGCTTGCGCTCGACGAACTGCAGGCCGACCCGCTTGGCGGCCTGCCTGCGCATCATCTCCTCGGCTCCGGGAGCCAATCCGGCACCACCGGTGTAGCGGTGGGCGAGCTCGACACCGATCCCGGTGACGGTGTCCAGGTCGCGATGGATCACCACGTCGCACTCGAACGTCACTCCGCGCAGCTCGGAGTAGTCCACCCCGGCCTCGACTTGCAGGGTGGCTCGCGGGTCACGCTCCAGGTTCCGCACCTTCTGCGACTTGCCGTACGTCCACGCCCAGATCTGGCCGTCGCGCACGACGAACCACAGCGGCGCCAGGTGGGGCCAGCCGGATGGGCCGATCGTGGCACAGGTGAGGGTGCGCTGTTCGTCGAGGAACGCGGCGACCTCGGCGTCGGTCATCGCGATCTGCTTTCTGCGGTGCATGGCCAGAAGGCTGCCACGCGCCGCCGCGCTGTGGCTACGGCGGCCCGGCAGCCGCACCCGGCTGTGCGCTCCGGCTACCGAGTGTGGCGGCTGTGGCTACCACCTACCGGCAACAGCGCCCTGGCAATTGCGCTGGGTGCCGACCTCTGGCCACGCGCCCTGGCTGGGTTGCTGTGCGGTGGCTACCGCTTGCTGGGGATCGACCGTGGGTAGCGTGCTGTGGGCTAGTGCGTCGTGGTTGGGGTGTTCCGGTTGCCGTCCCGTGGCTCCGGCTGCGTGGCCACGCGCCCTGGCATCTGGCTGCTGCGTCCTGGCCACCGCGCTGTGGTTACCGGACGCTGGCTGCCACATCGTGGGCTGCTTGCTGGCCACAGCGTCTTGGCTGGGGCGTTGTGCAGCCGTGCAGTGGCTACGGCGTCCTGGTAACGCGCTTGAGGCTCGACTGCCGCGCCGTGGTTGCCGCGCGGGGCAGCCCTCTGGCCATGCGTCTTGGCTGGGTGGCCGTGTGGTGGCTGCCACCTTCTGGTGGTCGACCGTGGGCTCCGTGTTGTGGGCTGATGCATCTTGGCTGGGGTGTTCCGGTTGCCGTCCCGTGGCTCCGGCTGCGTGGCAACTGCGCCTGGCACCTGACTTGCCGCGCCCCGGCTACCGGGCTGTGGCTACCGGGCTGCGGCCAGCGGACTCCGGCTGCTGCGGGCTGCTGACCATGGCGCCTCGGCCGTGCCGTTCCGACTGCCGTGCGGTGACACCGCCACCCGGCAACCGACCCTGCTACGGCAACGTGAGCACCTTGATCTTCCGGTCGCCGTAGACGCCGAAGATCTCCACCTGGGCGATGTCGGTCCGTGGCACGGCGGTCGTGCCGGTGAACGTGTAGGTCATCCCAGGCCCCGCTCGCCAGCTACCCACCTGATGCTTGTTGCCGTCGGTGTCGGTCACATACATCAGGTACTCGACCAGCTGAGCGTTGTCGCGGGAGTTGCCGGAGTACCGGCACACGCCCTCGATGCGGGTGCCCCACGGCCCGCCGACCAGCCGGGCCTCGGCGCTGATCGGGCTGGGCGCCACCTTCCTCATCGCCGTCATGCTCGGCAGCTGCGGCGCCGTCCCGGTGTCCGCACCCCACGGCACAGCCAGCGCGACGATCGCCGCGGCCGCGGCGGCGGCGGTCGCGATCCCCGCGGTGCGCCACCACGCCCGCCGTCGCGATCGCCGCTGCCGCCGTTCGGCGACGTCGAGCAGCTGGGGCAGCAGATCCGGTGGCCTGGGTGGCTGAGCCGATTCGTCGAGCAAAGCGTAGGCCTTCTCCGGGGCCAGCGAGGACAGCGGGCCGGCGAGCCCGGTCAGCGCCGTGACCGCGGACGCGCACGTGTCGCACGACGCCAGGTGCTGCTCGTACTCGCGGCGCTCGCTCGGCGAGAGTGACCCGAGCACGTACGCGGCGTCCCATTCCCGGTACCGGTCCGTGGTTGTCACTGGCTCACCCCTCTTTCTTGCAGTGCGAGCCGGAGTGCGCGCAGGCCGTAGTGCAGCCGCGACTTCACCGTGCCGGCCGGAATGTCGAGTTCCGCTGCGATGTCCGCGATCGAGCGGCGCCCGTAGAAGGCGTAGACGATCACGGTCCGGTGCTCGAGCGACAACTGCGCCAGCGCGTCGGCCACCAGCCACGAATCCAGCAGAGCGTCGGTGTCGTCTGCCGACTCGGCGCCATGGTCCCGGGCCGCCGGCAGCTCGTCGTGCGGCACCTCGCGCCGGGTCTGCGCTCGTCGCTGGTTGTCGACCACGAGGTTGCGTGCCACGGTGAACAGCCACGCCCGCGGTGAGGTGTGCCTGCGGGCCAGCGCCCCCGGGCGCTGCAAGGCGCGCAGCAAGGTCTCCTGCACGACGTCGCTGGCCAACTGGGGATCACCGGTCAGGCGCAGCACGAACCGCCACAGATCAGGCGCGTGTTCGTCGTGGAGGGTCCTCAGCAGTGCGGCGCGGTCGTCGGTCATCGATCACTCCCACCCGCACAACGGATGCCGAGGCCCCCGGGTTCACCGGCGCGGACCGGCCGTTGCCGGACAAAGCCGACGCGATGGCCTGCTCGAGTCCCGGATCCGCGTCCGGTGCCGCCGTGGTGGCACGGTGGATCGCTGCCAGGGTACGTTTCCCGAGCCCGGTTTCTTCACTCAGGCGGGTGAGTGCGGTGGCCAGCACCTCGCAGGTTTCCTCCACCGCTTCCTGTGCCTTGTTGCGTTCGGTGATCGCGGTGGACAGCAGCAGGGCGATCAGCGCCAGCGAGCCGTTGTAGACCTGCAGCGTGATCATGGTCGCCATCACGGACTTGTCGGCGAACGGTCCGCCGCCCTCGATGGCGGCCAGCGTGACCAGCACCGAGATGAGCAGTGCGCACGTCGCTGCGCCGAGCACCTCGAACCGGACTGCCGCCCACACCAGCGGGATCACCGTCGGGAAGAGAATGCCGATCGACGTCTCGGTCCCGAGCACGGCCGCGCCGACGGTGCAGGTCAACAGCACCGCCGCCTCGGTGTGCCGGGTCTGCGAGCCGAGCAGCCGCGGACGCCAGTGCCATAGCGCGAACAGTACCGGGGTCGTCATCAGCACACCCATGGCGTCGCCGGCCAGCCAGATGGTCCATGTCGTCCAGTACCCCACGGGCGGCAATGCGTCGGCGACCAGCATGGACGTCGTTCCCAGCGTGGCGCTGAGCGACACCGCCACGATGCCGCCAAGCACGATGAGGGCGACCGCGTCGCGGATGCGGTCGAACTGCGGGCGGAATCCGACCAGCTTGAGCAAGCGCCAGGCGACGACGGAGGAGGCGGTGTTGCCCAGCGCGTTCAGGACGACGACCAGCGCCGGGCCGCCGAACGCGATCGTGGTCAGCAGCGCACCGGCGAACACTCCCGGTGTGGCCCGCCACCCCCATTGGACCAGGCAGAACAGCGCGACCCCGGTGGACGGCCACAGCGGGCTGATCTGACCTTCGGCCAAGGTCAGGGACAGGCCGGCGAGACCAGCGAGCCAGTACGCGAGGGCGGTGCCCACGACGATCATGACCGTGGCGATTTTCGGGCTGACGGTAGGCATGGCCACCCCTCGCAGTGAATGCCGGAAAGTCTGGTCCCGCACTCGATGTCGTAAATGATCTTTGTAGTGCTACTTCCGACTCACCCGGGCTAAAGTGCACTCCATGCGCAGAGCCGCCGTGTTGGTCGTGATCTTGTCCCTGTGCTTGATTTCTCCCGGGCCCGCCGCAGGGGCTGCGGGCAAGACCAAGGACAACCCGTGGCTCCAGGACAGAGTACTCAACATGGCGCATGCTGGTGGAGAAAATGAAGCGCCGGCGAACACGATGTACGCGTTCAAGCGAGCGGTGGCGCTCGGCGCGGACATGATCGAGCTGGACGTGCACGCCACCAAGGACGACCAGTTGGTGGTCATTCACAACGCCACCGTCGACCAGACGACCAACGGCACCGGCCGGGTGCGCGACATGACGTACGAGCAGGTGCACGCGCTGGACGCCGCCTACAACTTCATCCCGGGCAGGCATGCGGTGCCCGGCCAGCCGCCCGAGGCGTATCCGCTGCGCGGGGTACGGACGGGGGAAAAGGAACCGCCTGCGGGCTACCGGCCGTCGGATTTCGCCGTTCCGAAGCTGGCCGACGTACTCGAGGAATTTCCGGACACGCCGATCAACATCGAGATCAAAGGCACCAGCGACACCGACGTCGCCTCGTTCCTGCACAACGCGAAGCTGCTTGCCCGCCTGCTGAAGAAGACCGGGCGCACGGATTTCATCGTGACGTCGTTCAACGACCTGGCGGTGGCGAAATTCCACCTCATGGCGCCGGAGATCCCCATCGCGCCGGGGATGGCCGGGATCGCGGCGTACTTCCTGCTCGGCGTCAAGCCGATGCCCGGAACGGTCGCGCTGCAGGTGCCGGTGCGCTACCAAGGGCTGGAGATCGCCACGCCGGAGTTCATCCGGCGGGCCCACCGCGACGGGTACGCGGTGCACGTGTGGTTCAGCGGAACGGCGCCGGACGACGAAGCGACATACAACCGGATCATCGACGCGTGCGCCGACGGACTGATGCCCGCCTACCCGGCGCTGCTCGAGCGGATCCTCGACGAGCGCGGCATCGAGCGCCCGGGCAAGCCGGGCGTCGACCCGTGCGGATGAGAGGCGGCCATGGCGCACAAGCCGGACGAGATCCGGGCCGGTGTCGAGCTGTCCAGCTTGGACTCCGGGCTGTTCGACGGTGCCGATGCGACGAAGCGCGACCTGATCGACTACCTGGACGCGGTGGCCGATCGGCTCCTGCCGGGCCTAGCCGGACGCCCGTTGTCCGTGGTGCGGGTGCGGCCGGGTCAGGAACCGTTCATGCAGAAGAACGTGCCGAAGTACGCCCCGGAATGGATCCGCACGGTGGATGTGTGGGCGCAGTCGTCCAAGCGCGAAGTCAGCTACGCGCTGTGTGACGACCGGCGGACGCTGCTGTGGTTCGCCAACCAGCGAGCCGTGGAGTACCACCCGACGTTGGTGCGCGCGGACGACTGGGAGCATCCGGACTACCTGGTGCTCGACCTCGATCCGCCCGCCGGGGAGGGTTTCGCCCCGGTCGCGCGGGCCGCCAGGCTGGTACAGCAGGCGCTGGACGACGTCGGACTGCAGGGTGCGGTCAAAACCAGTGGTTCGAAGGGCGCGCACATCTTCGTGCCGTTGACCGGAGCGTCGGCCGACGACGCCGCCGCGGCCACGCGTGCCATCGCGGCGCGTGCCGAGCGAGTCGACCCCTCGGTGGGCACCACCGAGTACGTCAAGGACAAGCGTGGCGGGAAGGTCTTTCTCGATTCGACCCGGGCGTACGGAGCGACCGTGGTGGCCGCGTACAGCCCACGGGTCCGGCCTGGCACGACGGTGTCGTTCCCGGTGAGCTGGGACGAGTTGGAGGACGTCGATCCGCGCGAGTTCACCGTGCGGACGGCACTCGAGCGGCTCGGCGACGCCGATCCGTGGGCGGAGGCGATGCCCGAGCCGCAACAGCTGGCCGACGACCTGGTGGCCGAGGGGATGGAGATCCCGGTGGCACGGGTCGTGGCGATGCACGAAGGAAAACGACGCAAGCGCGAACGAGAGCGCGAACGGGAGCGGGAAGAGGGGCGTTGACACGGCGATGACGCAGCCGGGGAACTTCAGTGATCACCAGCTGGCCATCTACGCGCAGGGCATGTTCGGCGGTGGCAAGCCGTCGTGGACGACCAATCTGGCGCGGCTGGAGGAGTACGCGCGCCAGAAGCTGAGCCCGGAGGCTTTCGGTTACATCGTGCCCAGCGCGGGGGACAGCGCCACGACGCGGGCCAACCGGGCGGCGTTCGACCGGTACCGCATCGTCCCGCGCATGCTGCGCGGGCGCGCCGAGCGCAGCTACCGGACCACGGTGCTGGGCACCGACATGCCCGCGCCGGTGATGATCGCGCCGCTGGGGGTGCAGAACCTCGCCCACCCGGACGGCGAGCTCGCCACGGCGCGGGCAGCTGCCGCGCTCGGACTGACGTACGTGCACTCCACACAGGCCTCGCGCAGCTTCGAGGAGGTCGCGGAGGCGGCGGGGGACGCGCCGCGCTGGTACCAGCTGTACTGGCCGACCGACGACGAGCTGTGCCTGAGCTTCCTGCAGCGCGCCAAGGAGAACGGGTTCAGCGTGCTGGTGCTGACCGTGGACACCGTGCTGCTCGGCTACCGCCCGGCCGATCTGGACCGCGGCTACCTGCCGTTCCTGGCCGGCGACGGGATCGCCAACTACTTGACCGACCCGGTCTTCCGCAGCAGGCTGGCCAAACCGCCGGAGGAGGACATGACCGCCGCCGCGCTGCAGTTCGCGCAGGTCTTCCCGCACGCCGGGCTGAGCTGGGAGCGGCTGCCGTGGCTGCGCGAGCACTGGGACGGGCCGATCGTGATCAAGGGCATCCAGTCGGTGGCGGACGCCAAGGCGGCCGCCGACGCCGGCATGGACGGCATCGTGGTGTCCAACCACGGCGGGCGGCAGGTCGACGGGGCGATCGCTGCGCTGGACGCGCTCGGGCCGATCGCCGAGGCGGTGGGCGACGAGCTCACCGTGCTGTTCGATTCCGGCATCCGCACCGGAAGTGACGTGGTGAAGGCGCTCGCGCTCGGAGCGAAGGCCGTGCTGATCGGGCGGCCGTTCGCCTACGGGCTGGCGCTCGGTGGGCAGGCCGGGGTGGAACACGTGCTGCGCTGTCTGCTGGCCGAGTTCGACCTGACCATGGCGCTGTCCGGGCTCAGCATGGACGACCTGGAGCCGGGGATCCTGGCCACGGCCGGCTGACCGACCGCGGCACGGGCCTGGTCGGCCGGGGTGTGGCCGCGGTGCGGTACGAATCGAAGCTGCTTCGCGGAGTGCGTCGATATCACCGTCGGTGATCGCTGCGGTGGGACCGTGGGCGTCCTCGGCTCACACGAGGGGGCCTGGAGGACGTCCCGAGGACACGGTGTCGCGGCAGTCCTGGATCAATGCGCAGGACGATCCCGAGTGCCGAAGCGGCGGCACGAGATCCAGTGCGAAGCGATGACCGTCGCTGCGGCTGGAGAACGATGGTCGCTGCCGCGCGTGCCAAGCGCGCAAGCTCCGTCGTAGGCAGTGGAAGGCGTGCGCTCGCGGTGACTGTTGTATGTCAGCGATCAGTACCGGCCAGCCGGCGCTGCGATTGCCGCTGCCCGTTCGGGCGAGACCGTGATCTAGGCACTCATCCGAGCGCGCTGGTCGGCGGCTTGCCGCGCCGGCCGGCCCGGACGCGGGGCGTCGCCGCCCCGCCGCCCTACAGACCCATGTTCTTGGCGATGATCACCTTCATCACCTCGGACGTCCCGCCGTAGATCCGGCTGACCCGGTTGTCCGCATACAGCCGGGCGATCGGGTACTCGTTGATGTAGCCGTACCCGCCGTGCAGCTGCAGGCATCGGTCGATGACCTTGGATGCCGTCTCGGTGCAGAACAGCTTGGCCGAGGCCGCGTCGGCCGCGGTCAGCTCCCCGGCGTCGTGCGCGTCCAGCGCCCGGTCCACCACGGCTTGGCAGGCGTCCACGTCGGCCTGGCAGGCGGCCAGCTCGAACTTGGTGTTCTGGAACGACGCCAGCGGCTTGCCGAACACCTTGCGTTCCAACACGTACTCCTTGGTGAACCGGACCGCGGCCGCGGCCTGGGCGTAGGCGGACACGGCGATGCCGAGCCGCTCCTGCGGCAGGTTCTGGCCCAGGTAGGTGAACCCCATGTTCTCCTCGCCCAGGAGGTCCTCGACCGGCACGCGCACGTCGGTGAACGACAGCTCCGCGGTGTCCGAGACCCGCAAACCGATCTTGTCCAGCTTGCGGCCCACCCGGTAGCCCTCGGACTTGGTGTCGACCACCAGCAGCGAGATGCCGTAGCGGCGGTCGTCCGGCTTGGGCGGGGCGGTGCGCGCGCACACGATGACCCGGTCGGCGTGCACGCCGCCGGTGATGAACGTCTTGGCGCCGTTGAGGACGTAGTGGGTGCCGTCGTCGGACAGCTTCGCGGTGGTCTGCATCCCGGCCAGGTCGGAGCCGGTGTTCGGCTCGGTCATCGCGATGGCGAACATGATCTCGCCGGTGACCATGCCGGGCAGCCACCGCCGCTTCTGTTCCTCGGTGGCGTAGGCCAGCAGATACGGCAGGCACAGCCCGATGTGCACGCTGCTGCCGCCGAACGACACCCCGGCCCTGGCCACCTCCTCGGTGATCACCGCCTGGAACTTGTAGCCGCCCTCGCCCGCGCCGCCGTACTCCTCGGGCACGCCGATGCTGAACACGCCGAGTTCACCGAGCCGGTAGTAGAACTCCCGGGGGACGATGCCGGCTTCCAGCCATTGCGGGTACACCGGAACGACTTCCGACTCGATGAACGCGCGGAGGGTCTTGCGGAAATCCTCGTGTTCGGTGGTGAAGACGGTGCGCCGCACGGCGACTCCTTTTCCTGAACGCGGTGGCCTCGGCCGCAGCCCGGCCGATCTGCGGTTTCGTTCGTGGTGTCCGAGCACGTCCGCCCCCTGCGGGTGGGTGCGGCCGGTTGCCCGTGGCGGGCGCGGTCGCGGCGAAGTTGGCCGAAGAAATCAGTCGCGCTGCGCCCTGGTGAGCCACAATGCCCCAACATACATTCCGAACGGACGGTAAGTGGAGGGCCGATGAGCGACGCACTGCGCAAGGTTCGTGCTCAGCTGCGCGGCGCTCGGCAGCTGACCAAGGCGGCAGCGTCCGACAAGCGCGTGCGACGGGAACTTCTGCGCGGGTTGTTCGGCCGTTCGCGCCGAGCCCACCGGGCCGCCGGGCCCGGCGGCGAGCCCGGTGCCGCGCAGTCGTCCGGTGCCGACGGGGCCGACGGGTACCAGCCGCCTGCCGGGCTCGCCGAGTGGGCCGCGCACACCCACGCCGAGCAGGTCGTCTCGGCCTCCGTGGCGGACACCCTGGCGTTCGTGTCCGATCCCGGCCGTTTCCCGGAATGGCTCACCACGCACACCGGATGGCGCGGGGAAGCACCGCAGGGTGCGCGCGAAGGGGAGACGTTCGTCCAGCAGGCCAGAGTGATGGGCATCCCGGTCGACGTGACCTGGACGGTCGTTTCGGTCGGCGACAGCGGGCTGGAGCTGCACGGTCTCGGCCCGATGGGGGTGAAGTTCGCCTTCTGGATCACGGTGACCGAACATCCCGACGGCGCCAAGGTCTTCTTCGACGCCGGGCTGGACGGGCAGCCGATCAAGGGACCCATGGGGGCGTCCGTGCTGCGCAGCCTGACCGACGAGCTGGAAGCGTCGCTGGCGCAGCTGGCCGGGGTGCTGGCCAACGAGGACTCGCCGGGCCGGGCCAGGCGTGCGCCGGTGAAGCATCAGGCCACCGGCGAACTGCTGGATCCCAACACCCCGGTGCTGGTCGGTGTCGGTCAGGTGGTGCAGCGAGAAGGGGGCACCAAGGACCCGGCCGCCCTGTCCGTGGTCGCGCTGCGCCGGGCGGCGGAAGACGCGGGAGCGGGCGGCGACCTGCTCCGCAGCGCCGATGCCGTGTACGCGGTGGCCAGCGCGTCGTGGACCTACAACGATCAGGCCGCGGCCGTGGCGGAAGGAGTCGGCGCGAAGCCGAAGAGCACGGTGCAGTCCACTCCGCTCGGCGGTGACGGCGCACAGCTGCTGATCAACGAAGCCGCGCAGGCCATCGCGGACGGTGCGGCGTCGGTGGTACTGCTCAGCGGCGCGGAAGCCGGGGCCACGCTCGCCGCGACCGACGGCACCCCGGACTGGCCGGTGCAGGACGCGAGCGTCCGGCCCACCAGGGTGGTGGGCATCGACCGGCCCGGTAACCACGAGGCGGAGACCGCCGTCGGGCTCGGCATGCCGATCTACATGTATGCGCTGCTGGAGACCGCGGTGCGGGCACAGTCCGGGCGTGACCCGAAGGAACACCGGGACGCGGTCGGCCGGATGTGGTCACGGTTCTCCGCCGTGGCGGCGAAGAACCCGTACGCGTGGCAGCCGCAGGAATTCAGCGCGGAGGAGATCGTCACGCCGAGCAAGGACAACCGGATGGTCTCCGCCCCCTACACGAAGCTGATGTGCGCGAACCTGCAGGTCGACCTGGCCACCGGGTTGATCATGTGCAGCGCGGCGGCCGCGGAGGCGGCGGGCATCCCGCAGAAGAAGTGGGTGTTCGTGCACGCCGGCGCCTCCGGCCACGACGAGTGGTTCGTCGCCAACCGCGCCTGGCTGGCCGCGTCACCGGCGATCAACGCGCTGGGCAGGGCGGTGATGGAGCACGCCGAGGTCACCGCGGACCAGCTCAAGCACGTCGACCTCTACTCGTGCTTCCCGTCCGCCGTGCAGATCGCCGCCAAGGAGCTCGGCCTGCCCACCGACGATCCGGACCGGCCGCTGACCGTCACCGGGGGGCTGACGTTCGGCGGCGGTCCGGGCAACAACTACGGCAGCCACGGGGTGGCTTCGCTGGTGCCGTTGCTGCGCGCCGAGCCCGAGGCGTACGGCCTGGCCACCTCGCTCGGCTGGTATCTCACCAAACACGCCCTGGGGGTCTATTCGGCGAAACCGCCGAAGCGTCCGTTCCGGCACCTGCAACCGGTCATCGAGCATCCGCCTGCCCGGCCGGTGCGGACCGACTACCACGGACCGGCCGTGGTGGAGGCCTACACCGTGCCGTACAGCAGGGAAGGGGAGCCCGAGGCGGCCATTCTGAGCGTGCTGGCCCCGGACGGAGCCCGCGCGCTGCTGCGGACCACGCAGGCCGAGGTGATCGAGACGTTGCTCGACACGGACGCGGTCGGGCGTCCGGTGGACATCGCCGAGGACGGCACCGTGACGCTCGGCGAAGGGAGCGTGGAACTGCCCGAACCCCCGCCGCCGCCGGTGCTGACCGAACGGCGCGGGCCGACCATGATTATCACGCTGAACCGGCCGGAGGTCCGCAACGCGATCGACGTGGCCACGGCGGCCGCCCTGGAACGGGCCATCGACGTGTTCGAGGCCGATCCGCACGCCCGGGTCGCGATCCTCACCGGAGCGGGGGGCTCGTTCTGCGCCGGCATGGACCTCAAGGCCGCCGCTCGTGGTCAGTTCCCGGTCACCGAGAAGCGCGGCCCGCTCGGGTTGACCGCGGTGCCGCCGAAGAAGCCGTTGATCGCCGCTGTGGAAGGGCACGCCCTGGCCGGTGGGTGCGAGCTGGCGCTGGCCGCGGATCTCATCGTCGCCGCCGAGGACGCGCAGTTCGGGCTCCCGGAGCCCAAGCGGGGGCTGGCCGCGGCCGCGGGCGGGGTGATGCGGCTGCGGGAACGGCTGCCGCGCAACATCGCGATGGAAATGGCGCTGACCGGCGACCCCATGCCCGCGCAACGGCTGGCCGAGCTGGGGTTGATCAATGCGCTGGCCCCGGCCGAGTCGGTGCTGGATGCGGCGCTGAAGCTGGCCGAGCGGATCGCCGGGAACGCGCCGATCAGCGTGGAGGTGAGCAAGCGCATCGTCGACGAGTCGAGCGACTGGTCCACCACCGAGGCGTTCGCCAAGCAGGCCGACATCGCGGCGGCCGCGCTGGCGTCGGAGGACGCCACCGAGGGTGTGCGGGCGTTCGCCGAGAAGCGCGACCCGGTGTTCAAGGGGCGGTAGGCCGAGACGGGAGAGCCGAGGAGAAGGCCTCGCTAACGCTCCGGGGGACGATCCCCGGCCGTCTCGATGAGGCGGATGCCATCCCGGCCATGCCCGCTGTCCGAGGAGGATGGAGCCCGGTCGGCGCCGCCAGGTCGGGTCGGGTGCTGTGCAGGCGGAAATACAGGGCTGACGACGCCGTCCGGGAGCTTGTGGGAATCGAAGGTGCCGATGACCACGCGTTGCTCGTCGAGTTCGTCTGCGCGGTTGTCCAGCAACGCGGACATCGAGTCGCAAATGCCTGCGAGCTCGCGAAGCCGCTCAGGTGACAGCGAGCCGTCGGCACGTCGATCGTCGAGCAGGGCGTGGCCAAGGATTTCGAGTCGCACTAAGTGCGACAACGTCATGTTCACCCGGGGGAGGGATTGGTGCCCAACATCAAGGCTGTCCGGCTGGGACGGACGTTGGCCCGTGCTCGGCACAGGGCCGGTCTCAATGTGCGGGAAGCTGCCCGGAAGCTCGGCATGAAGCATCACCAGCGGCTGCACAACATGGAGAAGGGGAGAGGACCGTACGACCCGGAGGAGATCGCCACCCTCCTGGGCATCTACGGAACCGACCCGACGGTGCGTGCTCAGATCCAGCTGCAGGTCCGCGCCCTGACACAGCCGGTGTGGTGGCAGCGGACCATGCCCGGGCTGCCCGATGACATCGGTCTTCTCGCCGAGTTCGAGGAACAGGCGACGGCGATCACCGAGTGGGGCGCCCTCATCCTGCCCGGCCTGACGCAGACCCGGGCGTATTCCCGGGCGTGGATGACGACGGCGGACGATCTCGCCGAGGATGCCGTCGAGGTGCGCTTGACGATGCGGGCTCGCCGGCAGCAGCGGTTGGACGACGGCATCCCCTACACCGCGTTCATCACCGAGCATGCTCTTCGAGCGTCCCCGGGGGATCCCGAGGTGCACGTCCAGCAGCTCAACAAGCTGCTGGACCTGTCCCAGCGGCCGAATGTGCGCATCCGTCTGATCCCCATGGGAACGCGGGTCTACCGTGGCCAAGTCGGTGGTTTCGTGTTGCTGGAGTTCGGCGACGACGCCGAGGCCCTGGTGCAACTCGAACAGGACTCCTCGGTGGTGTGGCTGACCGAAGACGAGGCGACCAAGCCGTACCTCAAGGCGCGAGCCCAGCTGGAGTCTGTCGCGGTGGATGCGACAGACTTGATCAAGCGGATTCGACAGGAGTTGGAAGAGGCGACATGAGCGACGTCGAGCGTCGGGATGCGGGGTTTGTCGATCACCCTGGCTGGTTCAAGTCGAGCTTCAGCGGCTCCGCCGGGAGCTGTGTCGAGGTGAACATGACCGCTGTGGAGGGCGCGGTGCTCGTGCGGCACAGCAAGAACCCCGAGGGTGGGGTGCTGCGCTTCACCGCCGATGAGTGGCGTGCGTTCGAGGCGGGTGTGCGCGCCGGGGAGTTCAGCCTTCCGGAAGCCTGATCAAGGCTGCGGGCTTCCGGGTCCGTAGCATGAGGACGGGCCGCCGGGTGCTTTCGATCCTGGGGGCTGGCGGTTTGCCGTTGCCTCGGTGGCTGTCGTCTGGGGCGGGTGTGGCAGCCCGTTTCATGCTTGCCTCGTCGCCGCTGGCCCGGCGCCCGGGTTAGGCGTCGTAGTCGACCGTGACGCGCTCGCTGACCGGGTAGGACTGGCAGGTCAGCACGAACCCGGCGTCGACCTCGTCGTCTTCCAGGGCGAAGTTGCGGCGCATGTCGACCTTGCCGTCGGTCACCCGGGCCCGGCACGTCCCGCACACTCCGCCCTTGCAGGCGAACGGCAGATCCGGGCGTGCGCGCTGGGCGCCGTCGAGGATCGACGAGTGGCGCGGGGTGACCACGGTGGTGGTGCGGCCGTCCAGCCGGATCACCACCTCGCTGCTGGCGCCCTCCACTTCCGGCTCCGGGTGCCGAACCGGCTCGGGCGGCAGGTCGCCCACGTAGAACAGCTCCTGGTGAATCCGCTCCCGCGGCACTCCCTCCGACCGCAGCATCTGCTGGATGTCGGTGACCATGCCGAACGGCCCGCACAGCCACCAGTGGTCGGCCTGGTCCGTGCCGCCGAGCAGCGGCATGATGGCACGCACCCGGTCGGCATCCAGCCGTCCGCTGAACAACTCCACGTCGCGCGGTTCACGGGACAGCACGTGGATCAAGGTGAACCGCTGCGGGTACCTGTCCTTCAGGTCGGCCAGCTCGTCGGCGAACATCACCGTGCTGGTGCGGCGGTTGCCGTAGAGCATGGTCACGGTCGTCTCCGGATGCTCCAGCACACTCGCTGCGATGGACAGCGCCGGTGTGATGCCCGAACCCGCCACGATCAGCACGTGGTGCGCGGGCACGTCCACGTCCGGCGTGAACGACCCGGTCGGCGTCGAGACGTCGATCCGATCGCCGGGCCGGACCTGGTGCACCAGCCAGGTGGAGAACAGCCCATCCGGGATCTGGCGCACCCCGATGCGCGGCTTGGCGCCCGCGGGCGCGCAAATCGAGTAGTTGCGCCGCTCCTCCACGCCGTCGATCACCCGGCGCACGATCAGCGACTGGCCCGGCAGGTACGCGTACTCCGCCGCCAGGTGCTCCGGCACGTCGAAGGTGATCGCGACCGCGTCCTCGCACAACCGCGTGACGTCGGCGACGGTCAGCGTGTGGAACCGCGTGCGGGCGGGGGCGGGGGCCGAAACGGTCACGTCACAGCTCCTTGAAGTGCTCGAACGGCTCGGCGCACGACCGGCAGCGGCGCATCGCCTTGCATGCCGTCGCCGAGAACCGGGCGATTTCCTCGGTGTCCGTCGAGCCGCACTTCGGGCACGCCGCCCGGCTCGACGGCGGGGTCAACGTCAACGGGATCGGGCCGGACCGGCGCGGCGCCGGGCCGGGTGGGGCGATGCCCGCTTCGGCGAGCTTGCGCCTGCCTTCCTCGGTGATCCAGTCGCTGCTCCACGGCGGCTGCAGCACCATGCGCACGTCGACCTCGCGGTACCCGGCCTCGTGCAGCGCGTGCACCAGGTCGTCACGCATGGTGTCCATGGCCGGGCAGCCGCTGTAGGTGGGGGTGATCGTCACGCGTACCACCCCGTCCTCCTCGGTCACGTCGCGGAGCACGCCCAGGTCGGCCAGCGTCAGCATGGGCAGCTCGGGGTCGGTCACCCGGGCCGCCACCTGGTAGGCGCGGCCGGTCCGCTCGGTCACCTCGGTGGTCACCATGTCGCCCCCGGATGCGCTCGCGCCACCGACTGCATCTCCGCCAGCAGGTAGCCCATGGCCTCGGTGTGCACGCCGTCCCGGCCCGCCTTGCCGCCGATCCTGGCCATCGGGGCCGCCTCCGGCTTGGTCAAGCCGGCCGTGGCCAGCACCTCGTCGATGACCTCGTCGAACTCGGCTCGCAGCTCGCGGACGTCCACCGCGACCCGGTCCAGCCGCAGCTCGACCGGATGCGGCTCGAACAGCTCGCCGACCAGCGGCCACACCGCGTCCAGCCCCGCCTGCATCCGCTCGTGCGACACCTCGGTGCCGTCGCCGAGACGGATGACCCACTGCGCGGCGTAGTCCCGGTGGTAGGTGACCTCCTTGACGCCCTTCGCCGCGATCGCCGACAGCACCGGGTCGATCGAGTCGACCAGCCGCTGGAACTGCACCAGCCGCCAGGTGGCGAACACCAGCAGCCGCGCCATGGAGAAGGCGAAATCGCCGTTGGGGGCCTCCACCAGGCGCACGTTGCGGAACTCGTGCTCAGGCCGGAAGAACGCCAGTTCGTCCTCGGTGCGGTCGCTGCCGTCGGCCTTGCCCGCCCTGGTCAGCAGCATGCGCGCCTGGCCGAGCAGGTCGAGCCCGATGTTGGCCAGCGCCATCTCGTCTTCCAGTTCCGGCGCACGGGTGCACCACTGCTGCATGCGCTGGGACAGGATCAGCGCGTCGTCCCCGAGCATCAGGCAGTAGGTGGCCAGGTCGCCGCCGTCCACGTCCGCGGGCACGGTGGTGTCCACACCGGCCAGCGGGTCGGTGAACCCGGTGCCGTAAGCCCACCGGGCGTCGTTCTCCTCGGTGATCGCCTCGTAGGCGTTGTCGAAAGCCACGTCGCTACCCCCGCTCACATGTGCGGGACGTTCTCGGGAATGTCGTAGAAGGTGGGGTGCCGGTAGACCTTGTCCGCCGACGGTGCGAAGAACGGGTCCTTCTCGTCCGGGCTGGACGCGGCGATGTGCTCCGCCTTCACCACCCAGATGCTCACGCCCTCGTTGCGCCGGGTGTAGAGGTCACGCGCGTGCCGCAACGCCATCTCATCGTCGGCGGCGTGCAGTGAGCCGACGTGCACGTGGTTGAGCCCGCGCTTGGACCGCACGAACACCTCGTACAGCGGCCACTCGTGGCGCACCTTCTCGGTGGTCGCCTGTTCGGAAGCCTTGCCGGCACTGCTCATGCTGCCGCCTCCTGACGTTGCTGCCGCTCCCGCTGCTTGCGGGCGTAGGCCGCGGCGGCCTCCCGCACCCACGCGCCTTCTTCGTGGGCGCGCTTGCGGGCGGCGATGCGCTGCGCGTTGCACGGCCCGTTGCCGCTGATGACCCGCTGGAACTCGTCCCAGTCGATCTGACCGAAGTCGTAGTGGCCGCGCTCGGGATTCCACTTCAGCTCCGGGTCGGGCAGGGTGACGCCGAGCGCCTCGGCCTGCGGCACGGTCATGTCCACGAACTTCTGCCGCAGCTCGTCGTTGGTGTGCCGCTTGATCTTCCACGCCATCGACTGCGCGGTGTGCTTCGACTGGTCGTCCGGCGGGCCGAACATCATCAGCGACGGCCACCACCAGCGGTTCACCGCGTCCTGCACCATCCGGCGCTGTTCCTCGGTGCCCCGCATCATCGTCATCAGCAGCTCGTAGCCCTGCCGCTGGTGGAACGATTCCTCCTTGCAGATGCGGATCATCGCCCGCGCGTACGGGCCGTAGGAGCTTCGGCACAGCGGGACCTGGTTGCAGATCGCCGCGCCGTCCACCAGCCACCCGATCACGCCGACGTCGGCGAACGTCAGCGTGGGGTAGTTGAAGATCGACGAGTACTTCTGCTTGCCCGCCAGGAGCCGCTCGGTGAGCTCGCCCCGGTCCGCGCCGAGCGTCTCGGCGGCCGAGTACAGGTACAGCCCGTGGCCCGCCTCGTCCTGCACCTTGGCCAGCAGGATCGCCTTGCGGCGCAGCGACGGGGCGCGGGTGATCCAGTTGCCCTCCGGCTGCATGCCGATGATCTCCGAGTGCGCGTGCTGCGCGATCTGCCGGATCAGCGTCTTGCGGTAGCCCTCGGGCATCCAGTCGCGCGGCTCGATGCGCTGATCGCGCTGGATGGTCCGGTTGAAGTGCTCTTCCAGCTCGGTGACCGGCTCGGCGGCCGGTGCGGTGTTCGTCGTCGTCATCGCTTCCCTCCCGCGTCCTCGGCGGGGTACTCCTTGGCGACCAGCGTCAGAACGTCGTACTTGGCGACCGACTCGCCTGCGGCGTTGGTGACGTCGGCGTCCCAGCGGACTTCGCCGTGGTCGGCGTTCTCCCGCGGGGTGATCTGCTTGCAGGTCAGCGTCACGGTCAGCTCGTCGCCCGGCTTGACCGGCGTCAGGAAGCGCAGGTTCTCCAGGCCGTAGTTGGCCAGCACCGGTCCCGGTGCCGGGTCGACGAACAAGCCGGCCGCGAACGACACGACCAGGTAGCCGTGCGCAACGATGCCGCCGAACAACGGGTTCTTCGCCGCCGCTGCCTCGTCGGTGTGCGCGTAGAAGGTGTCGCCGGTGAACTCGGCGAAGTGCTCGATGTCCTCCGGTGTGACCTTGCGCGGGCCCGCCACCACGCAGTCCCCGACCCGCAGCTCGGCCAGCGACTTGCGGAACGGGTGCACGTCCTCGTTGCGCGGCGCGCCGGGCACCCAGGTACCGGTGACGGCGCTGAGCATCTTCGGGCTGCCCTGCACCGCGGTGCGCTGCATGTAGTGCAGGATGCCGCGCACCCCGCCCATTTCCTCGCCACCGCCTGCCCGGCCCGGGCCGCCGTGCACCAGGGCGGGCAGCGGCGAACCGTGGCCGGTGGACTCCTTGGCGTCGTCGGCGTCGAGCACCAGCAGCCTGCCGTGCCACGGCGCCACACCGAGCACTACTTCCCGGGCGAAGTCCTCGTCGGCGGTGACCACCGAGCCGGCCAGGCTGCCTTCGCCGAGCGCGCCCAGCCGGACGACCTGCTCGGCCGACGTGTAGGGGATGAGCGTGGAGACCGGGCCGAACGCCTCCACCTGGTGCGGCTCGCGCAGCTCGGGATCGGTCACCTTGAGCAGCACCGGGGACATGAAAGCGCCGCGCTCGGCGTCGGCGTCGACCACGTCGACACGCTGCGGGTCACCGAAGACGATGTCGGCCACCGAGGTCAGCGCCTTCAGCGAGCGCCGCACCTCCTCGCGCTGCTCCAGGCTGGCCAGCGCGCCCATGCGCACGTTCTCCGACGCCGGGTTGCCGACCGTCACCTTGCCCAGTCGCTCGGCTGCCGCTTCCGCCACGGCGTCCATCAGCTCGGCGGGCACGAAGGCGCGGCGGATCGCCGTGCACTTCTGGCCCGCCTTGACGGTCATCTCGGTGACCAGCTGCTTGACGTAGAGGTCGAACTCGGTGGTGCCCGGCTTGGCGTCCGGGCCGAGGACGGACAGATTCAGCGAGTCGGCCTCGGCGTTGAACCGCACGCTGTTGCGCACGATCGCCGGGTGCGTGCGCAGGCGCTGCGCGGTGGACGCCGAGCCGGTGAACGCCACCACGTCCTGCTCGGTGACGTGGTCGAGCAGATCGCCGACCGGGCCGCACACCAGCTGGATCGACCCCTCGGGGAGGATGCCCGACTCGACGATCAGCTCCACCAGGCGATGGGTCAGGTACGCGGTCTGACTCGCCGGCTTGATCAGGCTCGGTACCCCGGCCACGAACGCGGGCGCGAACTTCTCCAGCGGTCCCCAGACCGGGAAGTTGAACGCGTTGATCTGCACCGCGACACCGCGCAGCGGGGTGGCGATGTGCTGGCCGTGGAAGGTCCCGCCCTTGCTCAGCGGCTCGAGCGCGCCGTCCAGGTAGACGTGCGAGTTCGGCATCTCGCGGCGGCCCTTGCTGCTGTAGGAGAACAGCACGCCGATGCCCCCGTCGATGTCGAACTTGGAGTCCGCGAGCGTGGCGCCGGTGCGGTAGGACAGCTGGTACAGCTCCTCGCGATGCTCGCGCAGGTGGGACGCCAGCACCTTGAGCAGTGCCGCCCGCTGGTGGAAGGTGAGCTCGCGCAGCGCCGGCCCGCCGACGGTGCGGCCGTACTCCAGTGCGGCGGCCATGTCGACGCCGGTGGTGGAGATCCTGGCGACCTCCTCGCCGGTCGCAGCGTCGCGCAGTGGCGCCCCTTCGTCGCTGGGGGTGAACCAGGTGCCGGCGACATAGCTGCGCAAGGGTGCCATCGCGAGACCTTCCCGTTTCCTCGGTGAATTACCTACCGATCGTTTAGTAATTAATGATAGCGTGTCCGCATGGGTTCGGAAAGTGCCGCGCGGCGCATGCTGGAGGCGGACGTGGCCTCCACGGCGCTGGGGATGGAATTGGTCGACTTGCGGGTAGGCCACGCGGTGGTACGCATGCGGCTGACCAGCCGGATGGTCAACGGCCACGGGATCGTGCACGGCGGGTACGTGTTCATGCTGGCCGACACCGCGTTCGCGTGTGCCTGCAACAGCCATGGCCCGACGACGGTCGCGTCCGGAGCCGACATCACTTTCGTGGCTCCGGTGCACGAGGGCGACGAGTTGTACGCCGTCGCGGAGGAGCGCACCCGTTACGGCCGCAACGGCATTTACGACGTCACCGTGCGGCGTGGCGGCGTCGACGGTGAAGTGGTCGCGGAGTTCCGCGGCCGCAGCCGAGTCGTGCAGGTGAACGGACGGTGACCGGCACGGCGCAGCGGAAGCCGGGCAGGCGCGGTCGCCCCGGCTACGACCTGGAGCAGGTTCTCGAAGTCGCCGCGCACCTGTTCTACGAGCGCGGTTACGACGGCACGTCGATGGAAGAGCTGAGCAAGCGGCTCGGACTGACCAAGGCGGCGATCTACCACCACGTCGCAGGGAAGGAGGAGTTGCTCCGGCTCATCGTCGACCGCGCTCTGGACGGGTTGTTCGCCGTCGCCGACGAGGTGCAGGCGGCCGACGGACCCGCCGTCGGCCGGCTCGAGCGGCTGGTCCGCGGCAGTGTGCACGTGCTGTCCGACCGCCTGCCGTACGTCACGGTGCTGCTCCGGGTGCGCGGGAACACCTCCGTCGAGCGAGCCGCGCTCGACCGGCGCCGCGAGTTCGACCGCCGCGTTGCGGACCTGGTACGGCAGGCGCAGGCAGACGGCGACATCCGGTCGGACCTCGACCCGGGCACGGCGGCGCGCCTGCTGTTCGGCTTGGTCAACTCGCTGATCGAGTGGTACCGGCCGGAGGGGGAGTGGGCCGCCGACGATCTGGCCGACATGGTGGTCCAGGTGGCGTTCGACGGCTTGCGGGCGGCCGCGGGCTGACCGCGGGAAGACCGCGGGAAGACCGCCCGCAGCGCGGGGGAACTCCGCGCACACCTGCCGGTCCGCCGGGGAAGACCCGACTTCCGGAGGTCGTGCCCGCACGCCAGGCGTTGTACCGTCAGCGCATTTCGACCGGGAGGAGTCGGAACGCGCGATGATCACGCGGGGATTGGCGGTACTGGTGGCGGCGACCGCCGCGCTGCTCGTCGCGCCCGCGCCCGCCGCGCTCGCCGACCCACCTCCCGCGCTGCCCGCCAACCACACCCCGGACGAAGGCAAGTGGCAGCCGGCATTCGACTACGACAAGGACGGCTGCTACCCGACGCCGGCGATCGGCCCGGACGGCACCCTCAACCCCGGCCTGAACAACTCCGGCGCGCTCAACGGCCAGTGCCGGGACAGCTGGGACCTGGACAACAGCAACGCCTACGCCCGCGCCCACTGCGACTCCAGTGGATGGTGCGCTTACCTGTACGACCTGTACTTCGAGAAGGACCAGGCCGTTCCCGGCTGGGACTGCTGCGGGCACCGGCACGACATCGAGCACGTCGTGATCTGGGTTTTCGACGACCAGGCCCGTTACGTGGCCACCTCGGAGCACGGCAAGTACGCCGTGCACCCGGCATCGGCGGTGGCGTGGGAGGGCACCCACGCCAAGATCGTCTACCACAAGGACGGGCTCAGCACCCATTGCTTCCGGCTGGCCAGGCACGACGAGGAGCCGGAGAACCACTCCGGCCGCTGGCACTACCCGGCCCTGGTCGGCTGGAACGGCTTCCCCGACGGCATCCGCGACAAGCTGGTCGCCGCCGACTTCGGCGCTGCCACGCTCGGCATCGCCGACGCCACGTTCCGGGACAACCTCGTCAAGGCGAAGCCCGCCGAGGTGCCCGATTCGGCACTCCCGGCGGGTGCATGACCAGCACGGCCCGCCGGGCTCCCTGCTCCCGGTGGGCCGTGCGTCCTGGCCGTGCCTGGCGTCGGCGGTGGGCTGGTCCCGTCGGTCGGGGCGCGCGGGGTTCAGTTCACCCGGCGTGGTGGCCGTGCCGATAGGGCTCGCGCAGCTTGAGCTTCTGCACTTCGGCGGCCTGCCGGGTTCCCTGTTCCCGGTGGGTCGTGCGTCCTGGCCGTGCCTGGCGTCGGCGGTGGGCTGGTCCCGTCGGTCGGGGCGCGCGGGGTTCAGTTCACCCGGCGGTGGTGGCCGCGCCAGTACGGCTCGCGCAGCTTGAACTTCTGCACCTTGCCGGTTGCGGTGCGCGGGATGCTTTCCCGGAACTCCACCGACGTCGGCGCCTTGTACCCAGCCAGCCGCTGCTTGCAGTGCGCGATCAGCTCGGCCTCGGTGACCTCGGCGTCCTTCTCCTTGACCACCAGCGCCTTGATCGTCTCGCCCCACTTGTCGTCGGGCACGCCGATCACCGCCACCTCGGCCACCGCCGGGTGGCTGAACAGCACGTCCTCCACCTCGATCGACGACACGTTCTCCCCGCCGGTGATGATCACGTCCTTCTTCCGGTCGGAGATGACCAGGTGGTTCTCCTTGTCGAACGATCCGCCGTCGCCGGTGTGGAACCAGCCGTCGGCCAGTGCCTCCTCGGTGGCCTGCGGGTTGTTCCAGTACGACTTGAGCACCACGTTGGCGCGGGCCAGCACCTCGCCGGAGTCGGACACCTTCAGCCGGACGCCCAGCGCGGGCAGGCCGGCCCGGGACAGCTTGTGCGCCTTCTCCTCCGCGGACAGGTCGTCGTCGTCCGGGCGGGTGCGGTTGAACGTCAACAGCGGTGCCGTCTCGGTCAGGCCGTAGATCTGCAGGAACTCCCAGCCCAGCTCCTCCTGCAGCCGTTGAATGGTCCGCGACGGCGGAGGCGCGCCCGCGCATACGATGCGCACCCGGTCGCGGCCGGGGATCTCGCCCTCCCAGTCCCGCGCGGCGTCCAGCACCATGTTCCACACCGCCGGGGCGCCGCACATCAACGTCACCCCGTGCTCCTGGACGCGGCGCAAGATCTCCGTCCCGTCGACCTTGCGCAGCACGACCTGCTTGCCCCCGAGGCCGGCCAGCGCGAACGGCATGCCCCAGCCGTTGCAGTGGAACATCGGCAGTGTGTGCATGTACACGTCGCGCTCCCACGCGCGCACGTGCATGGCGAAGGTCACCGCGTTGATCCAGATGTTCCGGTGGGTCAGCTCGACGCCCTTGGGGCTGGCCGTCGTCCCCGAGGTGTAGTTGATCGTCGCCGTGGCGTCCTCGTCCGGCTCCGACCACGGGCGCGGCTCGGTGTCGAACCGCATCAGCTCCTGCTCGGTCTGCGCGCCGAGCACGAACCGATGCTTCGGACCGATGCCGTCCAGCGTCTCGGCCAGATCGGGATCGAGCAGCAGCACCGAGGCACCGGAGTGCTGCAGGATGAAGTCGACTTCGTCGCGCTTGAGCCGGAAGTTGACCGGTACGCAGATCCGGCCGCTGCCCGGCACCGCGAACAGCAGCTCGAGCAGGCGCGCGGAGTTGTGGCTGACCACCGCCACCCGTTCGCCTTCGCCGATGCCCAGCTGGTCGAAGCCGGCCTGCCAGGCCCGCACCCGCCGGGCGAACTCGGCGTAGGTGGTCTCGGGCACGGGGTCGGCCGGTTGCTGCGCTTCGTCCACTACGGCGGTCCGGTGGCCGAAACCGAACTCGCCGCGGTCGAGGAAGTCCGCGATGGTCAAGGGGACACGCACGTCGAACGCCTCCTCACAGCTCGCCGTCGGTGTGTCCCATGTCACCACAGCGGCGGGCCGGGCGCAGCAACGATTTTCGGCCAGTTTCACGGGTGCGCCGTCAAATACCCACCCATGCTGCGGAAGTACTCAGTGGCGGCCAGTTCGGTGCCGTCCTCGGTACGCACCCGTTCGATGCGCAGTCCGCGGTTACGGCCGTAGCGAGCGTCGGCTCCCGCGACGATCACCACGCCGTCGCCTTCCCGGATGAAGATGCGGCCGGGTGTCCCGCCGTACCGGCGCTGCGATACAGACGCCCGCACGATGCGCAGCCGCTTGCCGTTGTGGTAGGTGAACGCGTTCGGGTACGGGTCGGACTGCGCGCGCACCAGCCGCTCGATGTCCTCCGCCGGCCAGTTCCAGTCGATCCTGCTGTCCTCGATCGACCGCTTGTGGAAGAAGCTCGCCTTGGCCGGATCCTGCGGCGTGAAGTCGCGTTTGCCGGACGCGATCAGCTCGAGCGCTTCGCGGACCACCGGCTCGATCAGCTCGACGGTGCGGTGGAACAGGTCGGTCGCGGTGTCCCTGGGGCCGACGTCGATCGCCTTCTGCACCACGATGTCGCCGGCGTCCAGTTCCTCGTTCATCATGTGCGCGGTCACGCCGACCTGCTTCTCCCCGTTGATCAACGCCCACACGATGGGGGAGAAGCCGGCGTAGGCGGGCAGGAGGGAGTCGTGCACGTTCAGCGTGCCGAACCGGGGCAGCTCGAAGACGTGCGGCGGGATCCAGGTGCGCCAGTTGTTGGCCACGATCAGGTCCGGGTCGATCTCCTTGAGCTTGCCGAACAGCTCGTCGTCGTCCGGGCGGTTGCGGATCACCACCTCCACGCCGTGCTCGGCCGCCAGATCCGCCACCGAGTCCGACCAGATCCGCTCGTAGGCGTGCTCGGACGGCGGGTGGGTGACCGCCAGCGCCACCTCGTGCTCGGAGTCCAGCAGGGCCCGCAGCGTGCGGTGACCCCAGGTCTGGTACCCGAACATGACTATTCGCATCGGCTTCCTCCTTCGTGCTGGTCGGCGCGCGACCGCCGGTGGCGAGACGGCGAGATCAACGTCACCCCTGTGGCAGTAATGAAGGCAAGCCTAACTTAGGTTAGTCTAACCTCCGTTCCACGACCGGCTACGGAGCGGACGGGATATGTCACCTGCTGTGGAAGACCCAACGCCTGTGTACGACGTCGTCGGGGTGGGCTTCGGCCCGTCCAACCTCGCGCTGGCCATCGCGCTGGCCGAGTACGAGGAGCAACGCGGGCCGGGCGACCCGGTGGTGACCGCCCGTTTCCTGGAGCGGCAGGAATCGTTCGCCTGGCACAGCGGGATGCTGATCGACGACGCCACCATGCAGGTGTCGTTTCTGAAGGACCTGGTGACGCTGCGCAATCCGGCCAGCCGGTTCAGTTTCCTGTCGTACCTGCACGCCAGGGACCGGCTGGTCGACTTCATCAACCACAAGACCCTGTTCCCGCTGCGCGCCGAATTCGACGACTACTTCCGCTGGTGCGCCGAAGCGTTCCGGGACCAGGTCAGCTACGGCTGCGAGGTCACCGGCGTGCGCCCGGTGGAACACGACGGCGAGGTCGTCTCCCTGGACGTGATCACCAGCGCGGGCGAGGTGTACCGGGCGCGCAACCTGGTGCTGGCCACCGGGCTGATCCCGAGCATGCCGCCGGGGGTTCCGGAAGCGGAACGCATCTGGCACAGCAGCAGCCTGCTGCACCGCATCGACGCGGTCGACCCCGCCGGAGCCAAGCGGTTCGTCGTGGTCGGCGCCGGGCAGAGCGCCGCGGAGGTCGTCGCCTTCCTGCACGACAAGTTCCCGGGCGCCGAGGTGTGCGCGGTGTTCTCCCGGTTCGGGCTGAGCCCCGCCGACGACAGCCCGCTGGCCAACCGGATCTTCGACCCGGCCACGGTGGACGAGTTCTACCACGCGCCGGAGCCGATGAAGCGCAAGCTGATGGACTACCACGCCAACACCAACTACTCGGTGGTCGATCTGGACCTGATCGAGGAGCTGTACCGGCGGACCTACCGGGAGAAGGTCCTCGGCACCCAGCGGCTGCGATGGTTCAACGTCAGCCGCACGGTCGACGTGGTGGACACCGGGCGGGGCGCGCTGGTCACCGTGGAGTCGATGACCACCGGCGAGCGGACGGTGCTCGACGCCGATGCGGCGGTGTTCGCCACCGGCTACCGTTGCGACGACTCCCTGCCACTGCTCGGTGAGCTGGCCCGTTGCTGTCACCGCGACGACTGCGGCAGGCTGCGCGTCACCCGCGATTACCGCGTGGTGACCGACGACCGCGTGCGGCCGGCGGTGTATCTCCAGGGCGGAAGCACCGAGCACACGCACGGCATCACTTCGTCGTTGCTCTCCAACTGCGCGGTGCGGGCTGGTGAAATCGTGGAGTCGTTGGTGCGGCGAGTGGCCTCGCGGCCGGGTGAACTCAGCGTCGCGGGCGTCCGCTGACCCGTACCCGTCACCCGAGGGGACGACCCCACGGTGCATGCTGCCCGCAGCGCGCGGGCGCACCGGACGTGTCGAGAAGGCAGGAGACCACCGATGTGCGATGTTCGGCCGGGTCAGGGCGGCGTGCCTCTCACCGGGGCGCAGACCGGGATCTGGCTGGCTCAGCAGCTCGAGCCGGACAACCCGATGTACAACATCGCCTTCCGGCTCGACCTGCGCGGCCGGGTGGACGTCGGCAGGCTGCGCCAGGTGGCCGAGCAGGCCGTCACGGAGACCGACTGCCTGCACTACCGCGTCACCGGGACGGTCGGCGAGCCGAGGCTGGTGCCCGCTCGGCTGCCGGTCCAGGTCGATCTGGTCGACGTGCGGGATGCGGACGATCCGGCGGCGGTGGCCGACGAGCTGATGCGGCAGGACCGCACACAGCCGGTGGACCTGGCTCGGCCGCCGTTGTTCCGGCACGTCCTGCTGCGCCTGGCCGACGACTGGGTGGTCTGGTATCAGCGCTACCACCACATTCTCATCGACGCCTACGGCGTGGGCCTGCTCACCATGCGTGCCGGCGCCCTCTACACCGATCCGGAGGCGGCGGGTCCAGCCCCGGCGTGGGAGGCGGTCCGGCTGTACGAGGACGACGCCCGTTATCGGTCGTCCGAGGACTTCGTCGCCGATCAGCGCTTCTGGCATCAGTACTTGTCGGGTGCCGGCGAACCCGCGCGGCTGGTGCCGCGTGGTGAGCGGGCGGTGCGGGACGGCATCCGCGCCTCCGTCGTGCTCGACGAACGGCGATCGGCTTCCGTGCGGTCGGCCGCCGAGCGGGCAGGTGTCCGCCCCTCGCGGGTGATGATCGCCGCGGTCGCCGCGTACCTGCATCGCCGTACCGGCGCCGTCGACGTCACGATCGGCCTGCCGGTCACCGCGCGGCTGACCGAGGTGCAGCGGGCCGTCCCGGGCATGGCGTCGAACGTGGTGCCACTGCGACTGACCGTTCGGCCCGAGATGACCGGTGCGGAGCTGATCGAAGCCACGGACGCCGCCGTGCGCGCGGTGCGACCGCACGTGCGTTATCGAGGTGAAGAGCTCGGCAAGGAACTGGGCAGCGCGGACGGGGTGGCCGACCTGGTGGGGCCGACGGTCAACGTGCTGCCGTTCGTCGAACCCGTCTTCGGTGATCTGCGGCTGGCCTGGGACCCGCTGTGGCTCGGTCCGCTCAACGACGTGACGATCACGGTCACCGACCGGCACGAAGCCGGGTTGCGCATCGACCTGGACGCCGACGCCGCGGTCACCGGCGAAGCCGACATGGCCGAGCACCGCACCCGGCTGCTGGCCACACTCGACGCGTTGACCGCCGCGCCGGACCAGCAGCTCGCCCGGCTGAAGCTGGTCACCGACGCCGAACGCAGGCACCTGATCGACACGCTGGGGGTCGCCGACCATCCGGCCGAGGATGTCACCTGGCCTGCCGCGTTCGAAGCGCAAGCCGCCCGCACCCCCGACGCCGAAGCGCTGGTGTGCGAGGACCAGCGGCTGACCTACCGGGAGCTGAACACCGCCGCCAACCGGCTCGCCGGTTTGCTGATCGCCCGCGGCATCGGCAGCGAGGACGTCGTCGGCGTGGCGTTGCCGCGCTCGACGGACTTGGTGGTCGCGCTGCTCGCGGTGCTGAAGGCGGGTGCGGCGTACCTGCCGCTGGACACCGACCATCCCGCCGAGCGGCTGGCCTACGTGCTGGAGGACGCCGGTGCGCGGACCGTGCTGACGAACCGGGATCTGGTGGAGTACGTGCCGGACGTCAGCGGGGTGGCATGCCTGGTCATCGACGACGAACAGGTCGCCGATGCCTTGGCGGCCTTCGACGGCAAGAACCCCAACGTGCCGGTACGGCTGCAGGATCCGGCGTACGTCATCTACACGTCCGGATCCACCGGGCGCCCGAAGGGTGTCGTGGTCACGCACGACGGTGTCGGCAGCCTGATCGTCACGGCCACCGAACGGCTCGGCGTCACCGCCGAATCGCGCGTGGTGCAGTTCGCGTCCATCGGATTCGACGTGGCCGTGTGGGACCTGATCATGTCCCTCTGCGTCGGCGGCACGGCGATCATCGTGCCCGCCGAGCGGCGGGTGGCCGGGCGGGCGCTCACCGACTACCTGCACCAGCACCGGGCGACCCACATGATCCTGCCGCCGTCGCTGGTCGCCGCCCTGCCCGAGGACGCCCAGCTGCCCGCGGGCGCGGTGCTGGTGGTGGGCACCGAAGCGGTGCCCGCCGAGCTGGTGGCGCGGTGGGCGGACCGGTTGCGGGTGGTGGTCGCCTACGGGCTGACCGAGGCGAGCGTGAACTCGACCCTGTGGCTCGCCGATCCCAGCCGCCCCGGAACGCCGCCGATCGGGATCCCGGACCCCAACACCCGCTGCTACGTGCTCGACGCGGCGCTGCAGCCGGTGCCGCCCGGCGTGGAAGGCGAGCTGTACGTCGGCGGCCGCGGGCTGGCACGCGGCTACTTGAACCGGCCGGGGATGACCGCGGAACGGTTCGTCGCCGACCCGTACGGTCCGCCGGGTTCGCGGATGTATCGGACCGGTGACCGGGTCCGCTGGGCCGCCGACGGCACGCTGGAGTTCCTGGGCCGCACCGACGCGCAGGTGAAGATCCGCGGTCACCGGATCGAGCCGGGCGAGGTGGAGAGTGCCTTGCTGGCCTGCCCGGGGGTGGCGCAGGCGGCGGTCGGCGTGCGCACCGACCATCGCGGGGTCAAGCGCCTGGTGGCGCACCTGTCCGGGCAGCGGATCGACGTCGCCGACGTGCGGGAGAGGCTGTCCGAGAAGCTGCCGGACTACCTGGTGCCGTCGGCGTTCGTGGTGCTCGACGGGCCGCTGCCGCTGACCCCGAACGGCAAACTCGACACCAAGGCGCTGCCCGACCCGGACTGGACCGCGGTGACCGGGTCGGACGCCCCCGGCACCCCGCTGGAGTCGCTGCTGGCCGAGTTGTTCGCCGACGTGCTCGGGCTGCCGTCGGTCGGGGTGCAGGACAGCTTCTTCGAGCTGGGCGGCGACAGCATCGTGGCGATCACCCTGGTCAACCGGGCCCGCGAACGCGGCGTGCGGTTCACCCCGCGCGACGTGTTCCAGCATCGGACGGTGGCCGCGCTGGCCGCGGTCGCCGAGGTGACCGGGCAGCTGCCGGAGCGCGGTGCGGACGACCACGGATGGGGACAGGTCCCGGCGACGGCGATCGTTCGCTGGCTGGCGCGCACCGTGGGCGACGCCACTGTGGACGCGTTCTTCCAGTCGATGTCGCTGCGGCTTCCGCCTCAGCTGGGCTTCGACGACACCGTAAGACTGGTGCAGGCCCTGCTCGACCGGCACGACATGCTGCGTGCCCGCCTGGTGCGCGGAAAGACCTGGACGTTGCAGGTGCCGGAGCCGGGTGCGATCTCGGCGGCGGACGTCCTCGAACACGACGAAACCGGGGAATGGGACCCGGCGGCGCTCGCTGCCCGGCTCCGCCCCGAGGACGGCGTCATGCTGCGCGGGCGGTGGCGGCCCGGCGAACTGTTGCTGGTGATCAACCACCTGGTCGTCGACGGGGTGTCGTGGCGGATCATGTGCGACGACCTCGCCCGGGGCTGGCAGCAGCTGAGCGCGGGCGAGCCGATCGACCTGCCACCGGTGCCGACGTCGTTCCGGACCTGGGCGAGGCTGCTCAGCTCGTCGGCGACGGCGGAGCCGGACGCGAGCGCGCCGCCGCTGCTGGACGGCAGGACGCTGGACGCTCGACGGGATGTGGCGGAGACCGAACGATCGACGACGGTGCGCCTGCCGCGTGAGGTCACCGATGCGGTGGTGACCCGCCTGCCTGCTGCCGTCGGCGGGACGGTGGACGACGTCCTGCTGGCCGCGGTGGCCACTGCGGTGAACCGGTGGCGGGGTGTGGCAGGCCCGGTGCACATCGACCGCGAAGGGCATGGGCGGCGTGAGGACGTGGCGCACCAGTTCTGGGGGAAGCGGGTCGACCTGACCCGGACCGTCGGCTGGTTCACCAGCATGCACACGGTGTGCCTGGATCCGGGTGGCGACGTGGTCGGCGCGGTCAAGCGAGCCAAGGAGGCACGCCGCGCGGTCCAGCACGACGGAGTGCTGGACATCCCCGGCCGCGGGCAGGTGCTGGTCAACTACCTGGGGCGATTCGACGCCGATACCCGGGAGTTCGGCCCGATGTCCGGCCAGCCGCTCGGTTACGGCCGTGACCCGCGCATGCCGCTGACCCACCTGCTGGAGATCAACGCGCTGGTGCGCGACGGCCGGCTGGAAGCACGGGTGTCCTGGCCGGGACGGCTGCTCGGTGAGGACGAAGCCGGGGAGTTCGCGCGGCTGTGGCAGGAAGTACTGACCGAGCTGGCTGCCCTCGACAGCGGTGCCGTCGGGGGCCCCACCCCGTCCGACTTCCCGCTGGTCGATCTCGAGCAGCACGAGGTCGACCAGCTCACCGCCGACGGGCCGGTGCAGGATCTGCTGCCGCTGACGCCCCTGCAGGAGGGCCTGTACTTCCACGCGCACGCCGACGCCCACGACACCTACGTGGTGCAGCAGATCGTGCAGCTGCGCGGCGAAGTCGACGCGGACGCGCTGCGGCGTGCCGTGCAGGCGATGGTGGACCGGCATGCACCGCTTCGCGCCGCGTTCCGCCAACTCGACAGCGGCCGCCCGGTGCAGGTGATCGCCGAGTCGGTCACCGTGCCGTGGACAGTGAGCGACGGCCCTGTCGACGACGTCGCGGAAGTCGAACGCGGGCGCGGGTTCGACGTGGGCCAGGCGCCGTTGCTGCGTGCGGCTTACGTGCCGGGCCACGGCGGCGGGCACTTGATCCTGACGGTGCATCACATCGTGGCCGACGGCTGGTCCGTGCCGCTGATGCTGTCCGACCTGCTCGCCGCGTATGCCCCCGATGGCGCGGCGCGCACGCTGCCACCGGCCCCGTCGTACCGCGATTACCACGCCTGGCTGCATGACCGTGACGACGAGACCGCGCGCCAAGCCTGGCGGAAAGCGCTCGACGGGCTTGCCGGGCCGACGTTCCTGGTGCCGCCGGGCGGCGAAGCCTCCACCGAAGGCGCGACCGGGCGCCTGGTGATCGACCTGCCCGCGGACGTCACGCAGCAGCTGACGGCTCGTGCTCGCGAGCGCGGGCTCACCCTCAGCTCGGTCGCGCAAGCCGCTTGGGGCGTGGTGCTGAGCAGGCTCACCGGCCGTGCCGACGTGGTGTTCGGCACCACGGTGTCCGGCCGCGCCGCCGACGTGCCCGGCATCGAGTCGATGGTCGGGCTGTTCGTCAACACCGTCCCGGTGCGGGTGCAGGCGGATCACCACGTGGGCCTGGCCCGGCTGGCCGGGCAGGTGCAGTCCGCCCACGTCGAGCTGCTGGGGCACCAGCACCTGGGACTCGGGGAGCTGCAGCGCCTGGCCGGCGCCGACGGCGACTTGTTCGACACGCTCGTGGTGGTGGAGAACTATCCGATGCCGGACCAGGTCCGCGACCCGGCGGGCACGGTCCGCATCACCGACGTGCGGTTCGTCGAGTCGGGCCACTACCCGTTCACCGTGACCGTGCTTCCGGGTCGGACCCTGCGCCTGGAGATCAACCACGACCCGCACCGCATCGGCCGACAGCGGGCACAAGCCGTCGCCACCGCGCTGGAGCAGGTGCTGCACCAGTTCGCGGTGGCGCCCGATCGCCCGGTGGGCAGGCTCGACCTGGTCGACGAGCCCGGCAGGCGAGCGCTGGCCACGGGCATGCGCGGGCAGCCGCGCGACCACGGCGATGCCACCGTCGTGCAGCTGTTCCTGACGCAGGCCGAGCGCCGGCCGCACGCGACCGCGGTGCAGGCCGACGATGCCGTGCTGACCTATGCGGAACTGGCGGATCGGGCCGCCCGAGTAGCCGGATCACTGCGTTCCCGCGGGGTCGGTCCGGAGAGCGTGGTCGCGGTGTCCGTTCCGCGCTCGGCCGAGTCCGTGGTGGCGATGCTGGGCGTGCTGATGGCCGGGGGCGTGTACCTGCCGGTGGACCCGGACTACCCGGCGGAACGCCGCCAGTTCATGCTCGCCGACTCGGGAGCCGAGGTCACGTTGACGCCCGAGGACGTGCGCACGGTGGCGGTCGACCCCGTTGCGCCTACTGCACCGCGTGGCCACGACGCGGCCTACGTGATGTACACCTCGGGGTCGACCGGCCGCCCGAAGGGCGTGGTGATCGACCACGCCGCGCTGGTCAGCCAGCTGTCCTGGGTGGTGGAGCACTTCGACCTGGGGCCGGACGACGCCGTGCTGCACCAGTGCTCGGCCAGCTTCGACCCGTCGATCGAGGAAGTGCTGGCCACGCTGATCGCCGGGGCGACCGTGGTGGTGGCACGACCCGGCGGCCAAACCGACCTGGACTACCTCACCGCGCTGATCCGCCGGGCCGGGGTCACCGTCATGGACCTGGTCCCGTCGCTGTACCGGGCGCTCGTCGAGCACCCCGCCGACGAACCCTGGTGGGATTCGCTGCGCGTGGCGTTGTCGGGTGGGGAAGAGCTCACCGCCCAGCTGGCCGCCCGCTGGCAGGCACTGACCGGGGTCGAGCTGCACAACACCTACGGCCCGACCGAGGCCACCGTCCAGGTGTCGGCCTGGCGGGTCCCGCAGCTCGACGACGGCACCGACCGCGACGGCATCCCCATTGGGACCCCTGTGCACAACACCGCCTTCCGGGTGCTCGACGCCGCGCTGCGCCCCGTCCCGGCCGGCCAGCCCGGTGAGCTCTACGTCGCCGGAGTGCAGCTGGCGCGCGGCTACCACCGGCAGCCCGGGCTGACGGCGGAACGGTTCGTGGCCGACCCGTACGGTCCGCCCGGCTCCCGGATGTACCGCACGGGAGACCTGGTGCGCTGGGACCGGCAGGACGGCACCGTCGTGCTGACCTACCTGGGCCGCGTCGACCACCAGGTCAAAGTCCGCGGCAACCGGGTCGAGCTCGGCGAGATCGAAGCCGTGCTGCGCACCGCCGAAGGGGTGTCGGACGCGGTGGTCGTGGCCCGGCCGGACAACCGGGGCGTGGTGCAACTCGTCGCTTACGTCGTCGGTGCCGACCTGCAGCCCGCCGAGCTGCGCGCCCACGTGGCGCGGTCCCTTCCCGCGGCCGTGGTCCCGCACCACGTGCTGGTGCTGGACAAGCTCCCGCTCACCCCGGCGGGCAAGGTCGACCGGAAGGCGCTGCCCGCGCCGGAGCTGTCCAGGGAAGCCGTCGTCGAAGCCGCTGACCCGCGCGTGCAGGCCATCTGCGAGATCTACGCCGACGTGCTCGGGCTGGCCAAGGTCGGCCCCGACGAGGACTTCTTCGCGCTCGGCGGAGACAGCATCCAGTCGATCACCGTGGCGCGGCGTGCGCGCGAGCGCGACCTCATCTTCACCCCGCGCGACGTGTTCCAGCACCGCACGGCGGCCGCACTGGCCGCCATCGCCCGGAGCGAAGCCCCGGAAACCGCCCGCTGTGACGACGGGACCGGGGAAGTGCCGGCCACACCGATCATCCGGTGGCTGGCCCGCGTGGCAGGCGACGCCCCGATCGACGGCTTCTTCCAATCCGTCACCCTGCGGATTCCCCGGGAGCTGGAGTGGACCGATGCCGAGACGCTGGTGCAGGCGCTGCTCGACCGGCACGATCTGCTCCGCGCACGGCTCGTCCGCGGTGACGAGTGGACGTTGCAGGTGCCCGGACCCGGCACGGTCCGCGCCGGGGATGTCCTCGAGCGTGGTGACGACGCGGAGTGGGACCCGGTGGTGGTGGCCCGTCGGCTCCGGCCGGAAGAAGGCGTCATGCTGCGCGCCGTGTGGCGGCCGGGGCGGCTGATGCTCGTCGCCCACCACCTGGCGGTCGACGCCGTTTCGTGGCGCATCCTCTGCGACGACCTTGCCGCTGGTTGGCGCCAGCTGCGTGCCGGCCGACCGGTCGATCTTCCCCCGGTTCCCACGTCGTTCCGGCGATGGGCCGAGGTGCTGGCCGACCTGCCGGGGGAGCGGCACGCCGCCGAGCTTCCGGTGGCAGGACCGCTGGGCAGGCTGGATCCGGCGAGGGACGTCGCGGCCACTGTCCGCACGACCAGCCTGGTGCTGCCTGCGGAGCTCACCGAACCGTTGCTCGGCGACGTGCCGGCCGCGTACCACGGAACCGCCGACGACGTGCTGCTCACCGCGCTGGCGATCGCCCTGCAGCGGTGGCGCTGGGCCGACGAACCGGTGCTGATCGATCTCGAAGGGCACGGCCGCGCGGAGGACCTGGCGCGCCTGGCAGGGACCACCGTCGACCTCACCCGCACCGTCGGGTGGTTCACCAGCCTGCACACCGTCCGGATCGAGCCGGGGGCGGACGATCTGCCGAGCGCGGTGAAGCGGGTCAAGGAGGCCGTCCGCGCGGCCACCCGTGACCGGGCAGGCGGCACCGGCGGCGCGCAGGTCCTGTTCAACTTCATGGGCCGCTTCTCGCTGGACGGCGAGACGGGCGGCGACTTCTCCCCGGTCTCCGACGGCGCACCGCTCGGCCACGGCAATGATCCGCGCACTCCGTTGGGCCACGCACTGGAGATCAACGCCGCGGTGCGCGACGGCCGGCTGGAGGCGCTGCTGTCCTGGCCCGGTGGGCTGCTGACCGACGACGACATCGCGGAGTTCGCCCGCGCCTGGCAGGAGGCCCTGACGGACCTGGCCACCCACCAGCCGCCGGAGCCGGGGCGCGGGTTCACGCCGTCGGACTTTCCGTTGGTCCAGCTGGACCAGGCCGAGATCGACCGCATCACGGCCGACCGGCCGGTGTCGGACGTCCTGCCGCTCGCCCCGTTGCAGGAAGGCCTGTTCTTCCTGGCCAGCTACGACACCACCGAGCTGGACGTCTACACCTCGCAGTCGGTCTTCGACCTCGCCTGGCGGGTCGACATCGACCGCCTGCGCACCGCCTTCGCGGCGGTGATGCAGCGCAACCCGGCTCTCCGCGCCGGATTCACCAGCCACGGCATCTCCCGGCCGGTGCAATTCGTCGCCGAGGATCCGGCCATCCCGCTGACCCTGCTGGACCTCGGCGATCTGGACGAGGCCGAGCAGCGGCGGCGTGTCGAGGAATTCCTGGCCGAAGACCGGACCCGTCGGTTCGCTCTGGACCAGCCGCCGCTGTGCCGGCTGACCGTGCTCAGGCTGGGGCCGGAGCGCGACAAGCTGGTGCTGTCCGGGCACATGATCGCCTGGGACGGACCGTCCACGCTGCTGTTCATGCGCCAGCTGTTCGCCCTCTACCAGGCGGACGGCGACTCCTCGGTGCTCACCGACACCCCCGGCAGCTACCGGGACTACCTGGAGTGGCTGGACCGCCAGGACGTCGACGCCGCGCTGGCGGCATGGCGGGACGCCCTGGCCGGGTTGGCCGAGCCGACCCTGGTGGCGGGCGACAAGACCGGCACGTCGTGCCTGCCGGAGAACATCGACGTCCGGCTGGATGCGGAGCTGACCGCACGCGTGCACGCCGCGGCGCGAGCCGTCGGGGTCACCGCCAACGCCCTCTACGCCACCGCCTGGGGACATGTGCTGTCGACCATGACCGGCTCCCCCGACGTGGTGTTCGGGATGGCCACGGCCGGGCGCCCGGCGGCGATCCCGAACGTCGAGTCCACCATCGGCATGTACGTCAACACGGTGCCCGCCCGCGTGCGCTTGCACCCCGGGGAGACCGTGGCCGCCGTGCTCCGGCGGTACCAGCGGGAGCGCACGGCCGTCATGCCGCACGAATACCTCGGGCTCGGCACCATCCAGGCGGAATCCGGTCACCGGGTGCTGTTCGACACCGTGTTCGTGCACCGGCCCGGCGGCGGTGAGCAGGAGCTACGCGAACTGCGCGACGCCTACGGCATCGACGGGTTCTCGGCCATCGACGCCACGCACTATCCGCTGACCATGATCATCACGCCGGACGAGCGGACGCTGGTCACGCTGTCCTACCGCCCGGACGTGTTCACCCAGGACGAAGCAGAGCGGATCGTCCAGCGCTACCTGGCCGTCCTGGAACGCATGGCGGACAGCACCGACGCGCCGGTTGCCCAGCTGCCGGTGGCGGCGCCAGGCGAGGACGAGGAGATTCGCGAGCACTGGACCTCGACGACCCGGAAGCTCCCGGATGCGACGATCGCAGACCTGCTCGCCGCCCAGGCCGAGCGCACACCGGACGAGATCGCGCTGGTCTTCGGCGAGCAGCGACTGACCTACCGCGAGCTGGACGCGCGCATCAACCAGCTGGCTCGGCTGCTGCTGGCGCGGGGTGCCGGGCCCGAGCGCATCGTCGGCCTGGCCCTCGGCCGCTCGCTCGACATGGTCGTGGCGTTGTTCGCCGTGCTGCGGACCGGCGCGGCCTACCTGCCGCTGGACCTCGACCACCCTGCCGATCGGCTGCGGGCGATGCTGGCCGACGCGCAGCCGCTGTGCGTGTTGTCGACGTCGGACGTCGGACTGGTCGAAGACGCGATCTGCCTCGACGAACCCGGCCTGCTGGACTCCTATCCGGCGTCACCGCTCACCAGGGACGAAAATCCCGCGTTCGCACCGGGCGTGCCGAACAGGCTCGAGTACCCGGCGTACGTCATCTACACCTCGGGATCCACCGGCCGCCCGAAGGGCGTGGTCACGCCGTACCGGGGCCTGACCAACATGCAGCTCAACCACCAGGTGGAGATCTTCGAGCCGGCCATCGCCGCGGCGGGCGGCCGCCGGATGCGGATCGCCCACACCGTCTCGTTCGCCTTCGACATGTCGTGGGAAGAACTGCTGTGGCTGGTCGAGGGGCACGAGGTGCACATCTGCGACGAACAGCTTCGCCGCGACGCCCACGCGCTGGTGGCCTACTGCAACGAGCACCGCATCGACGTGGTGAACGTGACGCCCACCTACGCCCAGCTGCTGATCGAGGAGGGCCTGCTGGAAGCCGGGCCGCGGGCGCACCGCCCGCCGCTGGTGCTGCTGGGCGGCGAAGCGGTGCCGGACGCGGTGTGGTCGGCGCTGCGGGAGACCGAGCACACCTACGGCTACAACCTCTACGGGCCGACCGAGTACACCATCAACACTCTCGGCGCATCCACCGCCGACAGCCCGGCCCCCACGGTCGGCAGGCCGATCTTCAACACTCGCGCGTACGTGCTCGACGCGGCGCTGCGGCCCGTCCCGCCGGGGTGCCCGGGCGAGCTCTACATTGCCGGGGTGGGCCTGGCGCGCGGCTACCTGAACCGCCCGGGGCTGACCGCGGAACGATTCGTCGCCGACCCGTTCGGACAGCCGGGTTCGCGCATGTATCGCACCGGCGACCTGGTGCGGGTGCGCCCGGACGGGGGGATCGACTTCCTCGGCCGGACCGACGACCAGGTCAAGGTGCGCGGGTACCGGGTCGAGCCCGGCGAGATCGCCAGCGTGCTCGCGGAACACCCGCAGGTCGGGCAAGCGGTCGTCGTGCCGCGGGGGAGCGGCCACGCCAAGCGGCTCATCGGATACGTGGTGCTCGCCGACGACAGCGCCGACCTCGGCACGCTGCGGGAGTACCTGAAGCAGCGGCTGCCGGACTACATGGTCCCGGCGGCGCTGGTCCCGGTGGAGGCCATCCCGCTCACGGTCAACGGCAAGCTCGACGTCGCCGCACTGCCCGAGCCCGCCGCCCGCACGTCCGCCGAGCGGCGCGAGCCTCGCACCGAGCAGGAGCGCACACTGTGCGGGCTGTTCGAGCAGACGCTCGACCTGCCCGCAGGCAGCGTCGGACTGGACGACAGCTTCTTCGACTTGGGCGGCCACTCGCTGCTGGCCACCCGGCTGATCGCCCGTGCCCGCAGGGTGCTCGGAGCTCAGCTGGCCATCCGCGACCTGTTCGAGGCTCCGACGGTGGCCGAGCTGGTGCGGCGGCTCGGCCGGGGCGGTGACGAGCGGCCGCCGTTGACACCACGGCAGCGCCCGGCCGAGCTGCCCGCCTCGGCGGCGCAGCAACGGCTCTGGCTGATCCAGAACCTGGAGCAGTCCTCCGCTGCCTACAACTTCCCGCTGCTGAGCAGGCTGCACGGCCCGCTCGACGTGGCGGCGCTACGCGAGGCGTTGGCCGACGTGGTGCGGCGGCACGAGTCGCTGCGCACCGTCTTCGTCGAGCGGGAGGGCGTGCTTCATCAGCGCGTCCTGCCCGCCGACCAGGCGCGGCCCGACCTGCGCGTGGTCGAGGGCGCTTCCCAGGAGGCGATCGCCGACGAGCTGCACCGGCCGTTCGACCTGGCCAGGGATGTGCCGCTGCGCGCCACCGTCTTCGCCGTGTCCAGCACCGAGCACGTGCTGGCCCTGGTGCTGCACCACATCACCACCGACGAGTGGTCCGACCGGCCGTTCCTGACCGACCTGGCCACCGCCTACGCCGCGCGCAGCGCGGGCCGGGAGCCGCAGTGGGAGCCGCTGGCGGTGCAGTACGGCGACTACACGCTCTGGCACCGGGAACTGCTCGGCGACCCCACCGACCCGGACAGCCTGGCCGCCCGCCAGCTGGACTTCTGGCAGCGCACACTCGACGGCGCCCCCGATGAACTGAACCTGCCTGCCGACCGGCCACGCCCGGCCCGGCCTTCGTTTGCCGGCGCCGAGCACACGGTGGAGGTCGATGCGCAGGTCTACCAGGGGCTGAAACGGCTGGCCGGGGAAACCGGCACCAGCATGTTCATGCTTGCCCACACGGCCGTGGCGGCGCTGCTGACCAGGCTGGGTGCGGGCCATGACCTCCCGCTCGGCGCGCCGATCGCTGGGCGAACGGACGACGCGCTGGAGGATCTGGTCGGCTTCTTCGTCAACACCCTGGTGCTGCGTACCGACACCTCCGGCAGGCCGACGTTCCGCGAACTGCTCGCCCGGGTCAAGGACACCGACCTGGCCGCCTTCTCGCACGCCGACGTGCCGTTCGAATGGGTGGTGGAACGCCTCAACCCGCCGCGCAGCCCGGGACGGAACCCGCTGTTCCAGGTGATGGTCGGCTACCACGCCCGCGAGACCGGTCAGGCGTTCGGCCTGCCCGGGCTGACCGCCGAGCCGGTCGAGGTGCAAGCGCGCACCGCCAAGTTCGACCTGGTGTTCAGCTTCGCCGAAGTGATCGGCAGCGGGCTGAGCTGCACGCTGGAGTTCGCCACCGAACTGTTCGACGCCGACACCGTCGCGCTGCTCGGCCGCAGACTGCAGGCCGTGCTGACCGCGTTGGCCGCCGACCCCGACCAGCCGATCGACGCGGTGGACGTGCTGGTCGACGACGAGGCCGAGCGGGTGCTGGAGACATTCAACGACACCGCACGGGACGTCGACGAGGCGCCCTTGCCGGAGCTGTTCGCGCGGCTGGTCGCCGAGCAACCGGACGCGGTCGCGGTGGTGGACTCCGGGCACGAGTACACCTACGCCGAGCTGGACGCCCGCGCCAACCGGATCGCCCGGCTGCTGCAGGCGCGGTCCGTCGGCGCGGAGAGCATCGTCGGCATCGCGGTGCCGCGCTCGCTGGACCAGGTCGCGGCGATCCTGGGCACCCTCAAGCTCGGCGCCGCCTACCTCCCGCTCGACCTGGCGCACCCGGCCGACCGCTTGGCGTACATGCTCGGCGACGCGTCCGCCGCGGTGGTGCTGACCACCGAGCAAGCGGAAGGCAAACTGCCCGCGGTGCCCGGCGTGCAGCGGGTGGTGCTCGACGAACCGCGCATCGCCGCCGAGCTGGCCGTCCTCGACGACGATCCGATCCAGCTGCCGGTGCATCCGCACCAGGCCGCCTACGTCATCTACACGTCCGGCTCCACCGGCAAGCCCAAGGGCGTCGTCGTCTCGCACGAAGGGATCGGCAGCCTGATCGCCACCGCGCTCGACCGGATGGGCTTGCGACGCGACTCGCACGTGCTGCAGTTCGCGTCGATCGGGTTCGACGTCGCGGTGTTCGAGCTGTGCATGGCGCTCGGCTACGGCGGCCGCCTGGTGCTGATCACCGATCAGGCGCGGGTCGCGGGGCCGCAGCTGACCGAGTTCCTGGCCGAGCACGCGATCACGCACATGATCCTGCCGCCGTCGCTGGTGTCGGCACTGCCGCCGGAGTGCGAGCTGCCCGCGGGGGCCACCTGCCTGGTCGGCACCGAGACCGTTCCCCCGGAACTGTTCGCCCGGCACCCGCGGACGACCCTGATCGCCGCCTACGGCCTGACCGAGGCCACGGTGAACTCCACGCTGTGGCATCCCGAACCGGGGTTCACCGGGCCGGTGCCGATCGGCGTGCCCGACCCCAACACCCGCTGCTACGTCCTGGACGCCGCGTTGCGGCCGGTCCCGCCGGGTGTGGCGGGGGAGCTGTACGTCGGCGGGCGCGGGCTGGCCCGCGGCTACCTCGGCAGGCCGGGCCTGACCGCCGAACGGTTCGTCGCCGACCCGTTCGGGCCACCCGGCGCGCGGATGTATCGCACCGGGGACCTGGCCCGCTGGCGGCGGGACGGCACACTGGAATTCCTCGGCCGGGTCGACACGCAGATCAAGGTGCGCGGCTTCCGGGTCGAGCTCGGCGAGATCGAGGCCGTGCTGACCGGCCACCCCGAGGTGCGGCAGGCCGCCGTCGTGGCCGACCGCACCGGCGACCTGGTGCGCCTGGTGGCCTACGTGCACGGGCCGGTCGACCCCGCCCAGCTGCAGGCGCACGTCGCCGCGCAGCTGCCGGAGTACATGGTGCCGGCGCTCGTCGTGCCGCTGGACGGTCCGTTGCCGCTGACCCCCAACGGCAAGCTCGACCGGCGCGCCCTGCCCGCCCCGGACTGGTCGGCGATGACCGGCTCGGTCGCGCCCGTGACTCCCGAGCAACGCGCGCTCGCCGCGCTGTTCGCCGAAGTCCTCGGGCTGGACGAGGTCGGCATCACCGACAACTTCTTCCTGCTCGGCGGCCACTCCATGGCGGCCATGCGGCTGCTCGGCCGGATCCGCAGCGAGTTGTCGGCGGAGCTGACCATCCGCGACGTGTTCGACGCGCCGACGGTGGAACGGCTGGCGGAAAGGCTGGCCGACCGCGCAGCGCCTGCCGAGCCCGAGCTGCACCGGTACGGCCCCGGCTCGGCAGGCGTCACGACCGGTGGCACGGCCGACGGCTCCGGCGAGGCACTGCCGGTGGCCCCGGCGCAGCGGTGGCCGCTGCGGTCGCACCAGCGGCACCAGCGGTTCGATCACGCCCTGGTGCTGCGGTCGGCGTGGCCGCTGGACACCGACGCCCTGGCCGATGCGCTGGCGGACGTGGTGCAGCGGCACGAGCCGTTGCGCACCCGGTTCACCGAGGACGGGACCGCCAGGGTGGCGACCGAACCCCCGGAGCTGGCCGAGGAGTTCTGCGCCGACATCGACGCCCGGGTGCGCGAGCTGGCCGCGGAGCCGGTCGACCTCACCAGGGAACCGCCTTTGCGGGCGACCCTGCTGACCGGCCCGGACAATGCGCAGGCGCTGCTGCTGTGCCTGCACTACACCGGCGCCGACGAATGGTCGGTGGTGCCGCTGCTGCGCGATCTGAACATCGCCTATCGGGCCAGGACGGCGGGCGTCGAGCCGGGCTGGGCGCCCCTGTCCACCACCTACAGCGACTACGCGCGATGGCGGCTCGACCGGCTCGGCGACCCCGAGGACATGGACAGCCGGGCCGCCGAACTGGTGGAGTACTGGCTCGAGGAGCTGTTCGGCATGCCGGTCCGCCTCCGGCTGCCCGCCGACCGGATCCGCAGGCCGGGAACGCACGGGGAAGCCGCTGTCGTAGCGTTCGAGCTGGACGAGCAGTTGCGGGCGGACATCGAGCGGCTGGCGGCCGACACCGGCGCCAGCATGTACATGGTGCTGCACGCCGCGCTGGCCGCCCTGTTGTCGGCGCACGGCGCGGGCACGGACCTGCCGATCGGTTCGCTGGTCGCCGGGCGGACGGACGACCGGCTGGCGGACCTGGTGGGCTGCTTCGCCGACGTCGTGCTGCTGCGCACCGACACCAGCGGGGACCCCAGCTTCGCGGAGCTGGTCGGCAGGGTCAGGCAGGTCACGCTCAGCGCGCTGGACGCCGCCGAGATCGCATTCGGCGACGTGGCCGACGCGGTGGGGCTGACCGCCCTGCAGGTGCTGGTGGTCCAGCACGAGCAGCCGGACATGACGACGCTGGAAGGCGCCATTGGCACGCTCGAGGCGGTGCCGACCGGCGCCCTGCCTGCCGACCTGACGCTGAGCTTCTACCAGCCGCAGGGCGACGGACCGGTGGACTGTCACCTGGCCTACGCCGACGACCTGTTCCGGCCGGCCACCGTACGGCGGCTGATCGACCAGCTGCTGGGAATTCTCCGCCGTGCGGCCACGCAGCCGGAGCTGCCGCTGTCCGCGCTGGCCGACGAGATCGTGTTCGGCGACCAAGCGACCGAGGAAGGGACACGACAGTGAGCACGAACCCGTTCGACGACCCCGACGGCCGGTTCCACGTGCTGGTCAACGACGAGAACCAGCACTCGCTGTGGCCGTCGTTCGCCGACATCCCAGCGGGCTGGCGATCGGTCTTCGGGCCCGACACCAAGGACGCGTGCCTGGCGTACGTGGAGAAGAACTGGACCGACATGCGCCCGGCCAGCCTGATCGCGGCCGACGACTGACCGGGCGCGGATCGCGGCCGTACCGCGGTAGGGGACGGCTGCGCGACACCGGCCGCGGTGTCGCTGGGCGCGGCATCGGCCGCGCTGTGTGCGGCATCGGCTGCGGTGTTGCTGTGTGCGGCATCGGCTGCGGTGTTGCTGTGTGCGGCATCGGCCGCGGTATCAGTGTTCCCGGCTGCGCGACCACGCCCGCCACAGTTCGGCGTAACGCCCGCCCCGGGCGATCAGCTCCCGGTGCGTGCCCACCTCCACGATCCGGCCGCCGTCGAGCACGACCACCCGGTCGGCCGCCTCGGCCTGGGTGAGCCGGTGCGCGACGATCAGCCCGGTGCGGCCGCGCAGCGCCGCGTCGGCCGCCTTCTCCAGCATCCGCGCGCCCGCGCTGCCCGCATCGGCGGTGGCCTCGTCGAGGATGGCGATCGCCGGGTCGGCCAGCACCAGCCGGGCCAGCGCCACCTGCTGCGCCTGGGCGGTGCTCAACCGATGGCCGCCGTTGCCCACCACCGTCTGCAGCCCGTCCGGCAGCCGCTCCACCCACTCCCACGCGCCGACCGTGGCCAGCGCCGCCCGCAGATCCTCGTCGGTGGCGTCCGGCCGAGCCAGCCGCAGGTCGTCGGCCAGCGGCCCGGCGAACACGTGCACTTCCTGGCTGACCAGAGCGACCAGCCCGCTCGCCGTCGGCGAACCCAGTTCGGCGACGTCCAGGCTGCCCACGGTGAGCGATCCGCCGGTCGGCCGGTGGATGCCTGCGACCAGCTTGGCCAGCGTGGACTTGCCCGCCCCGCTGGCACCCACCAGGGCCACGCGTTCTCCTTCGGCGATGTGCAGCTCGACGTCGTGCAGCACCTCGTGCCCGCGCTGGTACTGGTGGGAGACGCCGGCCAGTTTCACGGAGCTGTCGCGACCTTGCCCGAGCCGTGCCTGTGGTGCAGCGGCGGGCAGATCGGCGACGCCGACGATGCGGTTCAGGCTCGCCCCCGCCGACAGTGCGTCGTCGGCCAGGAACAGCACGACGCCGATCGGATTGAACAGCCCGTGGAAGTACAGTGCCGCTGCGGTCGCCTCGCCGATGGTCACCGCGTCGATCGACACCAGCCAGAACCCCATGGCCAGCACCGCGGCCAGACCGACGAACTCGGCCAGGTTCAGCCGTCCGAAGAACTGTGTCAGCAGCCGCACCCCGCGCAGTGCGAGGCCGACGGTGGTACGGGACGACTCGTCCACCTTGGCGGTGTGCGCTGGCTGCAGCCGGAAAGCCCGTACCGTTCTCGCGCCCCCGACGGTGTCCAGCAGCCGATGCTGCAGCGCGCCCTGCGATGTGCGGTGCGCGGTGTAGACGGGCCGTGCCCTGCGCAGGTACCAGCGGACGGCGAAGGCCTGGATCGGGGCGGCCGCCAGCGCGGCCAGCAGGAAGCGCCAGTCCAGCACCACGAGGCCGGCCATGGTCAGCACGATGGTCAAGACGGCGTGCGCCAGCTGGGGAAGCGCCTCCCGCACCACGGTCGTCACCTGCGTGACGTCGCTGCTGATGCGCGAGGTGAGGTCGCCGGATCCAGCTCGCTCGATCTCCTCCAGCGGCAGGTGCAACGCCCGCTCCACGAACCGCTCGCGCAGCGCGGCCACGACGTGCTCGCCCAGCCGCCCGGCGAGTGCGATACCGGCCGCGGTCAGCACGCCGTACCCGACCGCGACCAGCACGAGCACCACGACGGGCCAGGTCAACGCATCGGCGCCCTGCCGCTGCGCGACGACGTCGACGATGTGGCCGAGCAGCGGCGCAGGCAGCAGCCCGGCCGCCGCGGCACCGAACAACGTCACGGTCGCGGTCGCCGCGAGCTTCCACCGCTGGCGGAGCAGGTCGCCGATCACCGCGACGGTGCGGGACGGCGGTGCGACCGGGAGCAGTTCACGGGTCACGCGAACACCACCGCCCGGTAGGCCGGATCGGCAGCCAGCTCGTCATGCGTGCCGCTGCCCGCCACGGCGCCGTCCCGCAGGAAGACCACCCGGTCGGCCGCGGCCAGCAGGGCAGGGCTGGTGGTGACCAGGATCGTGGTGCGCGACGCGCGCAGGCGGGCGATCCCGGAGGCGATGGCGGCCTCGGTCACCGGGTCGACCGCGGTCGTGGGGTCGTGCAGGACCAGCACCGGCGGATCGGCCGCGAGGGCACGTGCCAAGGCGACCCGCTGGCGTTGCCCACCGGACAGCGACGAGCCGCGTTCGGCCAGGACGGTCTGCAACCCGTCCGGAAGCGTCTCGGCGACCAGGTCCACGGCCGCCGCCGTGATGGCCCGTTGCGCGTCGTCGCGGCTGCCGTGCACCGCGACGTTGTCCAGGACGCTTTCCTCGAACAGATCGGCGTCGTGATCGGCCACCAGGATCGCGCGACGCAATTCGTCGAGCTCCAAGTCGGCGAGTGGAATGCCGTCCAGCGTGACGGCACCTTCCTCCGGATCGCTGTCCCGGCCCACCAGTTCGAGAAGGGCACTCGCCGCCGCCGGGTCCTCACAGGCGATTCCGACCATCTCTCCGGAGGCCACGTGCAGGTCCAGCGCGCGCAGCGGCCCGTGGCGCACCCCGGCCAAGCGCAGCTCACCGGCGGGTTCGGCGGGCAGCTTCGCCGTGCCAGGGTGTACCTGTGGCCCGGCGTCGAGCACGCGCGCCACCCGCTCGGCCGAGGCGCGCGCCCTGGCTCGTTCGCTGCTGACGTAGGTCAGCAGGTGGAACGGCGTGGGCAGGAACTGGGCGATCCCGACCGCGGCCACCAGCTCGCCGACGGTGATGCTGCCCGCCAGTGCCAGGTGGGCCCCGAGCAGCGCGATGAGCGCCAGGAAGATCCCGGTCGCGGCCAGCACCGCGCCGTTGTGCATGCCGTGTGCCCGGGCGGCCCGGACGGCGGCGGCCAGCGACCGTTGGCTGGTCCGCCGGTAGCGCTGCACCGCAGCCTGTTCCGCGCCGATGCCCTTCAGCACGCGCAGGCCGGCCACCAGGTCGGCGGCCAGGCCCGATGCCTCGGCCGCCCGCTCCTGCTCGTGGTGGCTGCGCCGCTCCAGCGGCCGCCCGGCCAGCTGGGACAGCCACAGCACCGGCGGGGTGCCGAGCAGGATGACCAGCCCGAGCGTGACCGAGCTGGTCAGCAGCACCGCCGAGCTGACGATCAGGGCAGCGAGCCCGGCGACACCGTAGGGGATTGCGGCGACCAGCTGCCCGACCCGTTTGACGTCGCCGGTGGCGATGGAGACCAGCGTCCCGGGCAGGCCGTCGGCCCCGCCGTGCGGGTCCAACACCCGCCGGGTGAGCCGCAGCCGCAGGTCGTGGGCGGCCTGCTCGCCGGCTCGCTGCGCCTTGCGCTCGGCGAACCGGTACGACGTCGACAGCACGGCGAACACGGCGGCCAGCACGCCCAGCCACAGCAGCAAGCGGGGGAGCGAGCCAGTGGCGACCGCGGTGTCGATGGCCGCTCCGATGACGACCGGCACCAGCACCTCGCCCGCTTGATGCCCGGCGGCGAGCACGGCGGCGCCTGCCACGTGGCGTCGCTGGCCGCGTATCGCGGACCGCAGGACGGACCGCCCCGTCACCCGCACGTGGTACCTCCGCTACCGAATGCCGCCCGCGAAATTAGGTAAGGCTACTCTAACCAACGGGCCGGGAAACGCGATGCTCGTTTGACCAACGGCGTGATCCCGGCCATGGTTGCGCGCGCTGGCCGCGCACGCCCTCGGAGTCGGCAACGGCGTCGTCGTGCGGCTCGCCGAGAGGCGGTTGCCGGGCTGGGAGGCACGGGGGATGCGCCGTGCCGCGGGGCCAGTCGCTTTCCCTTGTGCGGGCGTGCCTGTCGGCGTCAGCCAGCGGTGGCGGGTCGCGCACCGGTCGCCTTATTTATGCCGGCGTGCCTGTCAGCGTCGGCCAGTGGCGGTGGGTCGCGCACCGGTCGCCCTCCCTGCGCGGGCGTGGCGGAAGTCGGTGTGCTGTTCGGGGCGCGGGCGTGCCGGTGCTCACGGCGTCGTCGGCGGACGTCACTCCGCAAGCAGGCCCTGCCGCCGGAGCCACTTCCGCATGCGATGCCGCCCCTTCAGCCCCTCGCGTGGCCCGAGGCGGCTGACGACGCGACCCGCCCAGCTGTGGCCCTCGACGCCGAAGCGCCGGTAATACCGGGTAAGACGCGGCTCGTACTCGTCGACGCTGTCCGCGGCGATGTCTGCCCGATACCGTTCGCGGTGCACGACGGCCTTCGGTGCCAGTCGCGGTTTGATGCCTGCCGCCTCGCTCGGGTCGGGAACGCCGAGCGCCATCCCCAGCGCGGGGAACGACAGGGCAGGAAGCCCGAGCTCGTCGACGAGCGCAGGCGGGTTGTTCCGCAAAGCCCCGATGAACACCCCGCCGAAGCCGAGCGACTCCGCGGCCAGCAGGGCGTTCTGCGCGGCGATGCCGATGTCGACGAACGGGACGAGCGTTCCCTCGAGATACCTGGCCGTCTCCATGTCCTGCGCCCGCCGCCGGAGCAGCACCTCGGCCCTGGTGAGATCGACCACCCAGACGAGCAGCACCGACGCCTGGTTGATGAAGTCCATGCCGCCGATCGCCTCGCAGACGCGACGCCTGCGGTCCGCGTCCTCGACGACCACCACCGACCACGCCTGGAGGTTCGAGGAGTGCGATGCCGCCTGGGCGGCCATGAGAACGAGGTCGAGGGCGTCCTGCGGAATCTTCTCCGGCAGGAACGCGCGAACGGACCGATGGCGCAGCTGCACCCGGATCGTCTCGCTCGCCGGATACTGGGGCAGGTCGATGTCGCCGAAGCGCTGACGCAGCTCGTCGGCCAGCGTCCCGGGAGCGTCCTGTCGTTGCGCAGGCCGGCTTGCCGAGGTCGCGCTCATGCCGCCTCCAGCAGGAGGCTCACGCCCTGACCGACGCCGACGCACATCGTCACGACCCCCCGGCGGGCCTCCTGCTCCCGCATCGCCCTGGCGAGCGTGAGAGCCAGGCGCGTTCCCGAAGCGCCCAGCGGGTGGCCGATCGCGATCGCGCCGCCGTTCGGGTTGACCCGCTCGGAGTCGTCCGGCAACCCCAGCTGCCGGACGACGGCGAGCACCTGCGCGGCGAAGGCCTCGTTCACCTCGAACAGATCGACGTCGTCGAGCGTGAGGCCGGTCCTTGCCAAGAGCTTCCGCGTCGCAGGTACCGGCCCGATCCCCATGACGCGCGGCTCCACTCCGGCGGTGGCGTAGCCCCTGATCCTGGCGAGCGGGCGCAAACCGTGCTTCGCCACCGCTTCACCCGAGGCGACCAGGACGGCGGCGGCCCCGTCGTTGATCCCCGACGAGTTGCCCGCGGTGATGTTCCCGCCATCCACCACGGCCGGGAGCTTCGCCAGGCGTTCCAGCGACGTGTCACGTGGGTGCTCGTCGCGCTCGACGGTGCCGGACTCGACCTCGACAGGGACGATTTCGTCAGCGAAGTGTCCGCGGGCGGCCGCGGCGGCATACCGCTGCTGGGAACGCAGCGCGAACGCGTCCTGATCGCTGCGGCCGATCCCGTACTCGACCGCAACGTTCTGGGCGGTCTCCGCCATCGAGTCCGTGCCGTACAGCCGCTCCATGCGTTCGTTGACCAGGCGCCAGCCGAGTGTGGAGTCGGCGGCCTGGACGGTCCGGTCCCACGGCCTTGCCGATTTCGGAAGGATGTACGGGGCGCGGGTCATCGACTCGACGCCGCCCGCCAGTACGAGGTCGGCCTCGCCGGACAGCGTCAGCCTTGCCGCGCAGGCCACCGCCTCGAGGCCGGAGCCGCACAGGCGGTTCACCGTCATCGCCGGAACGTGCGCGGGGAGCCCGGCGAGCAGTGTGGCCATCCGCGCGACGTTGCGGTTGTCTTCGCCGGCCTGGTTCGCGCAGCCGGCCACCACCTCGTCGATCGCGTCGTCGCCGAGCGAAGGATGCCGGGCCATGAGCGAGCGCAGGCTGTGCGCCAGCATGTCGTCGGGGCGCACTTCGGCGAGCGCGCCGCCGTAACGTCCGAAAGGCGTTCGCACGCCACCAACCAGAAAGGCCTCGCCCACCTGCTCTTTCCTCTCGCCGCACGGGTGCTGGTGCTCATCGGCCGCCGAGGCTGTCGGTCACCGATCCGCGCGCCACGCACCGACTCGACCGGCTGGTCGGTCGGGTGCGATTATTGCGGCGCCGCCAGGCACCGTCAAGGTGCGTGGACGACGCCGGGCGAGGAAGCGCAGGACGCTAAGCCGGGCCGATGTCAGCGGCCCGGCGCAGGGCGTACGCGCAGCGAGCCGCATCCGAGAACGCCAGCACCCCGAGCCCGGCGAGCCTGCGGACCGCGTCGGGTGAGCCTCCCGCCCACACCACCACGACGAGCTTGCCCACCTCGGAGGCGATCGCCGAGATCTCGGCAAAGACGTGCTCGTCGAGGTGCGGCATGTTCCCGAGGGTGAGGATCACGGCGTCGGTGCCGTCGTGGCGCACGCACACCTCGAGGACGCTTCGCAGGGTGTGCCGTCGCGAGAAGATCGCCCCGGTGGCGTCGATCGGGTTGTCCAGGACGGCCTGCTCCGGCAGCAGGCGGCGCAGCTCGGCTTTGTCGCTGTCCTGCCATCGGGCAAGGCCGAAGCCCTCTTGGGCCAGGGCGTCGACCATGAGCACGGTCGCACCGCCCGATGCCGCGACGACCGAGAACCGGGCGTCCTTGCGGCACCGCCTGCTTGCCGCTGCTCGCGCGATGTCGAGCATTTCCTCGATGGAGCGTGCCGTGAGCGCCCCTGCGCCGTCGACGGCGGCACGCCAGCTCTCGTCGTCGAACGGCTCGAGCCCGCTGTGTCGGCGGGCTGCGCTCCGGCCTGCGCCCGTCACGCCGCCGCGCAGGAGCACCACGACGACATCCCGCTGTCTCGCGTACTGCAGTGCGGAAGAGAACGCCGCGAGGTCCTGCGTCCCCTCCAGATAACCGAGCACAAGTCTCGGCGCGTACTCGTCCACGGTCTTGGTCAGCAGCTCCGCGAAGGTGAGATCCACCTCGCGGCCGGTGCTGATGTACCCCCCGATCTTCAGCCCGGACGCGTGCGCGGCGCTCAGCACGTAGCCGCCGACGCCGCCGCTTTGGCTCAGGATGAACACGTCGGACGGGACGAAGTCGAACTCGCCTTCCGTTGCCGTCCCGAAGTTGCCGGCGAACCGCGCATGCCCGCCGTGTACGCCCAGGCTGCTGGCGCCGAGGATCCGCGTGCCCGGGTATCGCTCGCGCACCCGAGCGAGTGCGTCGTGATGGTCGTCCGAGCCTGGCGGGTCCGCGCTGATGAGGACGACGGCACGAACGCCGCGGCGCGCGCACTCCTCGGTCACTGCGACGGCGCCCGCGATGGGGATCGCGACGATCGCGACGTCGGGCGTCCGCGGCAGCGCGGTCACCGACGTGTACGCGGGAAGCCCTTGAACGATCTCCGAGCCTTGGCTGACCGGGAACACCTCGCCCTCGTACCCGTGGGTGACGATGTTCCTGAGCACGCGTGCACCCGGCTTACGCAGGTCGTTCGACGCGCCGACGACGGCGACGGAGCGAGGCTCGAGCAGGGTGCGGACGACGGGCTCGTGCGCAGCACGACCTAGGTCCGCATCGGACGCGGCGCGATGCGGCGCGGGAGTCGAGCATGTGTCACCGGAAGTCATCTGGGTGCATGTCGTTGCGCTGGGGACCGGCGGTGCCGAAGACGAAGAGCCGCCACAGCTGAGTCGCGAGGTCTTCGACCTCCTCGACCCTCAGGCGCGGGTGCGCGCGCGACGCCCAGTTGCACACGCCGAACAGCGAGAAGGCGACGGTCCGGGTGTCGCACGGGGCGATCACGCCGAGCTTGATGTCACGCTCGAAGGACGCCTCGACCAGCCGCCGGTAGGTGCGGCGGTTCTCCTTCATCTGCCTGCGACGCGCGTCGCTGAGCTCACGCTGGTGGTCGATGAAGGCCTGCAGCGTCCCGGGGCTGTCGGCGATGACCTGCAGATGCTCGAGGATCACCTCGTACACGACCCTGGTGGAGGAGACGCCCTTCTCCACGCGCGCCCGCTGCGACTCGATCAGCGGCATGATGTACTGCAAGTGGATGTTGAACAGGATCTCCTCTTTGCTGCGGAAGTAGTGGTAGAGCGTGGGCTTCGCGATGCCCGCCACTTCCGCGATCTTGTCCATCGTCGCGCTGTGGTAGCCCATGTCGCGGAACAGCAGACTTGCCAGCCGCACGATCTCGTCCCGCCGGGACTGTCCCTGAGCTGCCGTGTGCGACGCCGACGACGTCGGCGTCGACCTTATTGGCGTCATCTGTCGACCTGCTTCCTTGTCGGTCGGGCTCATACCGTCCTCAGCCAAGAACTCCCGTTGTCCGGTCACGCATGACCCTAGAGCTCGCAGGCGCGAGCCCGCCTCTCGTCGAGGCTTTCGCCTGCTTGACGTCGGTCGAGCCCGTGGGGCAATATTACCGCGCCAACCGACCAATCGGTCGGGATGGTCCTTCTCGGCAAGGAATGTCGTAGCACCCGGCGGACACGGTGTGTGGATTCGACCCGCTCGACGTCCCGCGTCGACGTCGAAAGTGGCGGCCGCACGGCCGCCGTGGACCGGCCGGAGACGAGGAACGCGCTCGATGACGGAGCTCGCGGGATCTCCGGGAAGACCACCCCGGCCGCCATGGGCGGGCACGCGCTCGGCGGTGGCCTCGCTGGGGCATGCGACATCCGCATCGCCGTCGAGGACGCCGAGCCGGATCCGCTTGGAGCTGGTCTGGGCAACCTGCCCGATGCGGTCGGGCAGTAGTGGTTGTCGCGCTTGGAGGTGCCGTGGAGGTCAACCTCGGCGGGCGCCCTCCTCGCCTCCGGCGGGGCCCGGTGCGCCGGTCCGCTTGCCGAGGTGACCGTGCCCGAGCAGCTGCTGCTGGGCACAACAGGGCTGTTGGGAACGAGCCCGTCCGGGCACGGCTTGCACGGCCGCCTCGCCCAGTTCGTCGCCCGGGTCGCGTTCGACGTGGACGAGACCGCGGGCCTGCTCGCCGAGCGACCGTGCCAGGCGTTGCCGTATTCGGCCGACGGCCAGCTCGAAGGCAGTCAGGTGCACTTCGGGTGCCGACGGCCCCGGTTCAACGGAAGGTGGAGCGACGCTCATGAATCACACGGCAGTCATCGGAGCCGGCACCATGGGGGTCCAGATCGCGCTGCTGCTCGCACTGCACGAGCATGACGTCACCCTCATCGAGCGCGACGAGTCCACCCGGCGTAGCGCCCTCGAGCGAGCCGACGCCGGCCTCGCGCGCCACGCGTCGCGCGGGCGCATCTCCCATGACGCAGCCGAGGCTGCTCGTGCGCGGATCGAGGTGCACGCGGACCTCGACGCGGTCGCCGGAGCCGGCCTCGTCATCGAGGCGATCACCGAGGTGCGCGACCTCAAGCGCGACCTTCTGGCCGGCCTCGATCGTCTCCTCGAGCCGGATGCGCTGCTTGCGTCGAACTCCTCGAGCTTCGTTCCCTCCTCCCTGGCCACGGGGATCGTGCACAAGGAGCGCTTCCTCAACATCCACTTCTTCAACCCCGTGCTCACCATGCGGGCCGTGGAGATCATCGGCGGGCCGGACACCGCCGTCGCGGCGGTGACCCGCGCAACCGCGCTTGTCGAGAGCCTGGGCAAGGTGCCCGTCGTGCTGAAGAAGGAGATTCCCGGGTTCATCGCGAACCGCATCCTGAACGCCGTGCGCGACGAGGCGCTCCGCCTCTGCGAGGGCGGCTACGCGGGCATCGAGACGATCGACCAGGCCTGCCGCCTCGCCCTGGGGTACCCGATGGGTCCGTTCGAGCTGATGGACCTGACCGGCATCGACATCGGCTACGCCACGAAGAAGGCCCGCTTCGCCGAAACCGGGGACCCGGCCGACGCGCCGTCGCGAACCGTGACGCGCCTCGTCCAGCAAGGCACCCTCGGGCGCAAGACGCGGCGGGGCTTCTACCACTACGACGAGAACCTGCGCCGCGGCGAGCCGGCGATCTGAGCGTCTGGGACGGAGGCGAGACAGCATGCCCAGCACCCAGGAGCGGGCCGGCGCAGCGGGCACCGAACCCCGGATCCTGACCGAGGACCGCCAGAGCGTCCGCCTGATCACCCTCAACCGGCCCGAGCGCCGCAACGTGCTCGACCTGCCCGCCAGGGCGGATCTGCTGGCAGCGCTTCGCGCCGCCGAACACGAGGCACGAGCTGTCGTCCTCACTGGTGCGGGCGGATTCTTCTGCGCGGGAGGCGACATACGGGCCATGACCGCCGATCCGTCGGAAGCGGCCAGGCGGCTCGACGTTCTCGCTGCGCTCGCCGGCCAGCTGGTGCACAGCTCCGTCCCCGTGGTCGCTGCCGTCGAGGGCGGCGCCTACGGTGCCGGGCTGTCGCTGGTCAGTGCGGCGACATATGTGGTGAGCGGAGCGACGGCACGCTTCGAGGCGTCGTTCGGGCGGATCGGCCTCGCCCCGGACACGGGCTTGACCTGGACGCTCCCTCGCCGCATAGGCCACGCCCGCGCACGCCGGATGTTGCTGCTCCTCGATGCCTACGACGCCGACCAGGCGCACGCTGCCGGACTTGTCGACGAGGTCGTCGACGACGGCCAGGCCCTGCCCCGTGCGATTCAGGTGGCCAAGCGGCTGGCCGAGCTGTCCGCGCCGATGGTCGCGGCGACCTCGGCGCTGCTCGCGCAGGGCCACAGCACGGTCGCCGAGGCCGCTGCCGCCGAAGGACGGGCACAGGTCACGCTGCTGCAAAGCAGCGAGTCGCAGGCGCTGCGCGCGCGGTTCCTCGACCGCTCTGCGCGCAGGCGCTGATCAAGCGCCACGGACGCGCCCGCCTCACGCCGCGCTCGGGTACCCTGCCGCACCCCATGCCTCGGCGAGCGCATCGGGGCGGATCATCCGCCAGGTGAGCGGGATGCTCTCGGCGTCCATGTCCACGGCGCCGACGTCGTGCAGGAAGTGCAGGTGCGACAGCACTTCGCCCAGCGCGGCCCGCTGCTGCAGGCCCTTGATCTCGTCCCACCTTCGCGACCACGTCAGCTCACGCGCCAGCTCCAGGGTCGTGTGCGGCGAGCGGTCGGCAAGGACGACCAGGATCTCGTCGAGACGACGGCGGTGGTGGACGAACAGTGCATCGACCCGCGCGGCGATGTCGGTGAAGTGGCGTTCGTGGCCAGGCAGGACCCGCGACACCGCCAGCCGCGCCACCTTGCCAAGTGATTCCAGATAGTCGGTGAGCGCGCTCGCGCGGTGCCCCACCATCGTCGAGACGTTCGGAGAGATCCGCGGGAGCACGTGGTCCCCGGTGAACAGCAGGCCGCGCCCGGCATCCTCGAAGCAGACGTGGCCCGGCGTGTGCCCTGGCGTCCAGTGCACGACCAGCTCACCGCCGGGGACGGACACGACGTCACCGTCGTGGACGAAGCCCGGTGCGCTCACCTGGTCGGGAAACGGCGGCAGCGCCGGCAGCAGCGAGGCCGCAGCCAGGCTGTCGGTGTCGTCCACTCCCGCCAGGGCGAGCCAGTGCCGTACCCGTTCACCGTGCGCCGCGCCCTTGGGCACGAGCATCTCGCGGTCCTCGCGATGCAGCCGGACGCGTGCTCCCGACACCTTCGCGAGCCTGCCCGCCAGCCCGCTGTGGTCGCGATGGCCGTGGGTGAGCAGGATCTGGTCGACCCGTGCGGGGTCGGCGCCGATCGCCCGCAGCCCGTCCACGAGGGCTGTCCACGACTCCTCGGTGGGCCAGCCGGGGTCGATGACCGTCGCGGTGCCGTCCTCGGCGACGTACGCGTAGCACAGCGAAGCGCGCAGCGGATGCCGTGGCATCGGAACCCTGATCGACCAGACGCCTGAGTCGATATTCTCGACCGCTGATTCCGGCGCCGTCGGGTCGTTCATCCGCCATCTCACCTTGGGTTTTCCGCTCCCGACCGATTGGTCGGTCGTGTACACTCTCGCGCATGGACAGCGCTGCGTCAAGCCGGATCCGGCCAAGGAGATTCCCTCCTCCGACCCTCTCGCCGAAGCGTCGCAGCAGCCGTCCCGGATCGTGCGAGCCCGCCGATGTCCACGCCCGGCGGTGACCGGCTCTGGCGGAGCGTCGTCCTCTCGGCGCTGCTGCCCCTGGTGCTGTACTCGACGGGCGTCGGCGCGCTCATGCCCGCCATTCCGCTGATCGTCGCCCGCATCAGCGAGCCGCTGTTCGACGACCGCTCGACGATCCTGGCGGTCTCCGGAGTCGTGGCGGCCATGCTGATGGTCGGAGAGCTCATCGGGTATCTGCCGAGCGGGCGGATCGTGACGCTGCTCGGCGAGCGCAACGCCATGCTGGCCGCAGCAGGCCTGTCGCTGGCCGGCATCGGTGTCTGCATGCTCCTGCCGGGGCCGTGGGCGGTCGGCGTCGGAGTGTTCCTCGTCGGCCTCGCCACCGCGCTGTTCTCACTGGCCCGGCATGCCTTCATCACCACCTACGTCCCCCTGGTCTACCGCTCTCGGGTGCTCGCCGCCGTCGGCGGCCTCTTCCGGCTCGGGCATTTCGTCGGTCCTTTCCTCACGGCCTACGTCCTCAGCACTTTCGGCAGCCTGGAGTCCGCGTACTGGATCCATGTCGCGACGTGCACCGCGGCCGCCGTCGTGCTGCTGTTCACGCGCGATCCCGAGACCGCGGCCATGAAGAAGACGACGGCACGCGCGGTGGCAGCCGCACCCCGCTCGGCAGGGATCGCCCGTACGCTGGTGAACCGCCGCGACGTGCTGCTGCGGCTGGGGACCGGCGCGGCGGTGGTGATGGCGCTGCGCGCGGGCAGGACCGTCATCATGCCGCTGTGGGGAGTGAGCATCGGCATGGACGACTCCTCCGTCGCCCTCGTCGTCGGCATCGCCGGAGGCGTCGACTTCGCGCTCTGCTACCTCGGCGGCTGGTTGTGCGACCGGTTCGGACGGATGTGGAACGCTCTGCCGAGCACGCTGGGCCTGGCACTGTCCTTGCTGGTCCTCGCCTTCACCGCCGGCTTTGCGAACCCGGCCGTGTGGTTCGTCGTGTTGACGATGACCATGTCCGTCGCCAACGGGATGGGCACCGGCATCGTTCTCACGCTCGGTGCCGACCTGGCCGACCCGGAGGATCCGGCGCCGTTCCTCGGCGCGTGGCGGTTCATCGGAAGTCTCGGCAATGCCGGCGCTCCTCTCGCGGTTTCCGCCGCGACGACGGCGGTGTCACTGCCCTTCGCCGTCGGCGCGCTCGGAGTGATCGGGATCGCGGGCGCAGCGATCCTGGCCCACGGGATCGCGCGATACATCCCAGGCGAGTCGCTGCGTTTGCGGTCCAGGCGCGCTCAGCCGCGCTGACCGTTCGGCCGGAAGCGGAACAGCCGTCCGATCGTCGCGTAGCTGGGGCCTGCGATGCGCGCGAGCGGCCGGAGCTGGTCGGTCTCGATCTTGCCGTCGCGGTAGAGCTCGTCGTGGACGTGCGCGAGTACCACGCGCCCGACGACGAACTGGGAACCGGCGTTGCCGAACGTCATCACCTGCTCGAGCGCACACTCCAGGGCGACCGGCGCGGTCGACAGCCGCGGTGTCCGGACGAGGCGGGAGGGTTCGGTCCGCAGGCCGAGCTGCTCCACTTCGCTCACCGTCGGCGGGAAAGGTTCCGCCGACGCATGGACGAGCGCCGCTTCGGACTCGTGGGCCACCTGGAGCACGAACTCCCGCTCACGTTGGATGTTCGCCGCGGTGTCCTTGAGCGCGCCCGCGCGGCGGCCGATCGAGATTCCTACCAGGATCGGTTCGTAGGACACGAACGTATAACAGCTGAACGGCGCCAGGTTCACCCGGCCGTCCTCGTGCAGCGTGCTCACCCACGCGATCGGCCGCGGCACGACGACGCCGGTCATCAGCCGGTAGCAGGCCGCAGCGTCGAGCGTCGCCGGGTCGAGCTGCACCGTCATGGTCGGTCCCCGGCTCTCACGGCGCGATGAAGGAACCGCCGTTGATGTCGATCGTCGTGCCGGTGACATAGCCCGCCTCGTCGCTGCACAGGTACGAGACGAGGCCGGCGACATCCCACGGCGTCCCTTCGCGTCCGACCGGGATCCGGGCCCGGGAGGCCGCCTGCACTTCCGGCGCGCTGCGTGCCGACATCGGCGTCGCGATGCGTCCCGGCGCGACGGAGTTCACGGTGATCCCGTGCTTTCCCACCTCGAGAGCAAGCGTTCTGGTCAGCCCGTTGATGCCGGCCTTGGCGACACCGTAGGGCAGCCCGGCGACACGCGCCCCTTGCCTGCCCGCCGTCGACGAGATGTTCACGATGCGACCCCATCCCGCCTGGATCATCGAGGGCAGCACGGCACGGGTCACCAGGAACGGGCCGCGCAGATTGACGGCCATGACGGCGTCCCACTCCTGTGTGGTGGTCTCGATCGGCGGCACCCGGTAGCCGTCCGGGCGCTTCGGCGAGATCGCAGCGTTGTTGACCAGGCACGCGACGCCGCCGCGCTCCGCGACGATCGACTCGACGGCCGTCGTCACCTGCTCTTCCGACGACACGTCGACGGCCATCGCATCGACACTCTGGGTGTCGCCGATCCAGGCTGCGTCCTGCGAGCCGAGGACGTCCTGCAGATCCCACGCGACGACGCTGAACCCGTCCCGGGCCAGCAGCTGCGCGATCGCGGCGCCGATCCCGCGGCCGCCGCCCGTGACGATCGCAACCCGCTCCATCGCTGTCCTCCCTTGCTCCCGGTCCGGATCAATACCCGTGGTAGACACCCGGACGGCGCTCCTGGCGTGCACGCAGCGCCTCGAAGTGGTCCTGTGTCTTCATGGAGATCCGTTCCCACGCCAGCGAGGCGTCGAGGACGTGGCTGTTGACCAGGTGCACGAACCGGTTGATCGAGGCCTTGGTCGCGCGCACGGCGTACGGCGGCTGAGCGGCGATCTCCTGGGCGAACGCGAGCGTCTGCTCGCACAGCTGCGCGGCCGGGACGACGCGGTTGACCAGGCCGAGGTCGTAGGCCTCCTGTCCGCTGAGCATCCGTCCCGTCATCAGCAGCTCCTTGGCGCGGAGCGGGCCGACCAGCAGCGGCCAGACCACCGCGCCGCCGTCGCCCGCGACGAGCCCGACGTTGACGTGCCGGTCCCCGATCGAAGCCGCGTCCGACATGAACACGGCGTCGCAGAACAGCGCGATCGTGGCGCCGAGCCCGGCCGCCGGCCCGTTGACCATCGCGACAAGCGGCTTCTCGACGGAGAGCATGGTCGTGATGAGGTGGCGTCCGCGCGAGTACACGCGCAGCGGCTCCCCGCTGGCTTGGTGCCTGGCGGCCATCGTCTTGGTGTCGCCTCCGGAGCAGAAGCCGCGTCCCGCCCCGGTGATGACGACGACGCGGGTGTCGTCGTCGGAGTCGACCTGCCCGAACAGCTCCTGGAGCTCGTGGTGCATCTCCGGGCTGACCGCGTTCAGCCGCTCCGGACGGTTGAGCGTGACGACTGCGACCCCGTTCTCTTCGTAGTCGACCGCAAGGGTGGATGTCGACGTCAGCACGTGCGTTTCTCCTCTCGTGGTCTCTCGGCGTGCAGGGCGCTCAGACGTCCGCGAAGAGCGCCTCGGACCCGGCCTGCTCGTCGCGGATGGCCACGCCGAGAGTCCGGAGGTGGAACTGACGGGAGCCGTAGCTGTGCTCGAGCAGCTTTCCCCGCTTCAGCCAGAAGTGCAGCGGGTGCTCCCAGGTGAAGCCGATCCCGCCGTGGAGCTGGAGCGCGGAGTCCCCGACGAGGCGCGCCGCGTCGCTGGCGGACGCCATGGCGACGCTTGCCGCCACCGCCGCGTCCGGCAGACCCTCCTGGTGGGCATATGCCGCATACCAGCTGCACGGCCGTGAGCTCTCGACGGCGACCCACGCGTCGGCCGCCAGATGCTTGACCGCCTGGAAAGTTCCGATCGCCCGGCCGAATTGCTCACGCTGCTTGGTGTGCTCGACGGTCAGGTCGAGCATGCGTCGCGACACCCCGTTGAGAACCGCGGCGGTCGCCCACACCGCGCGGAGCCGCGCTTCGTCCAGCGCTCCCTCGCCGAGGCGGGCGTGCGGTGTGAACGCGTCCGGGCGTGGCTTGATGCGACCGAGACGACTGGTCGGATCGGGCGAGTGGACGGGTTCGACGGTGAATTGATCGCGCTCCAGCACGTACAGCCCGTCCTCGGCGGCCACGAGCGCAACGTCCGCGACGTCCGCGAACAGGGCGACGGTTCCGCCTGGCATGACCGCCGCGGTGCTCACCGACGCTCCACTGAGCAGCCCGGGGAGAAGGCGGTCGCGCATCTCGTCGTCGGCGAACCGGTGAATGGTCGGCACCACGACCGCGACCGTCTCCGTCAACGGAAGCGATGCACCGGAATAGCCGAACTCCTCGAGGCTGCGCACGACGTCCTCGGAGCGCACCCCGAGCCCGCCGTCGGCCTCCGGGATCAGGGCACCCCAGAACGACAGGGAGGAGACCTCGTCCCACAACGAACGGTCGAACTCACCCTCGGACCACACCCGCCGCACGTGGTCCAGATCGCACTTCGCCGAAAGGACGTCGCTCAGGCCGGCGGCGAGCTCGGTGGAGGTGGCGTCGGATCCGTACGAAAGGGTCATCGCTTCTCCTTCGGCATCCCGAGCACACGCTCGGCGATGATGTTCCGCTGGATCTGGTTCGACCCAGCGAAGATGCGCGTCGCGCGGGCATGCCAGTAGTCGGCCTCCCACAGCGGATACCGCTCCGAAAGGGCAGGCTCGGTGCCCGTCGCGGTGGCCAGCGCATGCAGCCTCATGCCGGTCTCGTAGATCGCCGCCTCCATCTCCGACCAGAACAGCTTGTTCAGGCTGGCCTCGGGGCCGAAGCGACCGTCGGAACTTTCCGCGATCGTGCGTCCGACGTGGTGCCGGTACCTGCAGACCTGCATGACGTGCCAGCCGAGTTCTTCCAGCGTCGCTGAGTCGTCGGCGCCGCCCGAGGCGATCGCCAGGTGGCGAAGCTCCTGCAACAAGGGGAGGTATTTCACGTACGAGCGCCGTCCGATGCCGCGCTCCAGCACCAGCGCGCTCATGGCGACGTTCCACCCGTCGCCCATCTCGCCGACGGTGTTCGCGACCGGGACTTCGACGTCGTCGAGGAACACCTCGGCGAAGGTGCGCCGTCCGTTGATCTGCCGGATCGGCCGGACCTCGATGCCGGGGCTGCGCATGTCGATGAGGACGGCCGTGATCCCCCGGTGCTTGGGCGCGTCGGGGTCGGTCCGCACGAGGGCGAACATCCAGTCGGCGTACGTCGCGCCCGACGTCCAGATCTTCTGGCCGTTGATGACGTACCGGTCCCCGACGACGCGGGCGCTGGTGCGCAGGGCGGCGAGGTCGCTTCCTGCCTCCGGCTCGCTGAAGCCCTGGCACCAGACCTCTTCGCACCGCAGGATCGGCTGCAGCCAGCGGCTTCGCTGCTCCGGGGTGCCGTGCTGCATGAGCGTCGGCCCGACCAGCATCAGGCCTTGGATGTTCAGGCGCGGCGGGGCCGATGCACGCTCGTACTCCTCCTGGAAGATCATCCGGTGGGCCGCACCCATGCCCTTGCCGCCATACTCGACCGGCCAGTGGATCGCCGCGTAGCCGTTGTCGTAGAGCACCCGCTCCCACGCGCGCCTGCGTTCGAGTACCTCCGGCGACGTGAGCGGGCGTGCGCCCACCAGGTCGCGTGGCACGTTGGCGCTCAGCCACTGACGGATCTCTGCGCGCCACGCGGCTAGATCCTTCGCGGCCGCCGTCTCCGTCGTCATGCGCCAGACTCCTTCCCTGTCACGAAAACCAGCGCGTCCACCGCGCACACCCCGTCACCGCGTCGTCCGACGATGACCGGGTTGATGTCGATCCCCTCGATGCAGTCGCCGACTTCCCCGACGAGGTCGACGACCCTCATCACGCAGTCGACGAGGGCATCGACGTCCGCGGGTTCCTCTCCGCGGTAGCCGTCCAGCAGCGCCGAGATCCGCAGCTTGGACAGTGCTGTTCTGATCCGCTCCGGGTCGGCGACCGGCAGCCGGATGACGACGTCGTCGAGCAGTTCGGTGAGCACGCCTCCCGAACCAAGCACGACGAGGAGGCCGAAGTCGGGGTCGCGCTTGACGCCGAGCAGGATCTCGCGACCGGGCGGTACCGCCTGCTGGACGGTGAACTCCACGGTGAGCGCGAGCTCTTCCTCGATCCGCTTCGCCATCGTGCGCGCGGCGGTGGCCACCTCGTCGGCCGACCGAAGGCCCAGCACCACGCCGCCGTGCTCCGACTTGTGCTGCAGCTGCGGGTGCAAGGCCTTGAGGACGACCGGGAAGCCGAGGGTTTCCGCGGCGGCTGCGGCGTCCTCGGGCGTCGCCGCCACCTTCTCCGCCACGGTCGGGATGCCGTAGAGACCAAGCAGCCGCTTGCCGGTGGCCTCGTCGAGGACACCGCCGGTGTTGCCGCGCGCGATGAGCTCGCGGGCCTGCTCGCGGCGGGCGGGATTCACCTCGACCGGCTTCGGCCTGCTTCCGGGCGGAACCGGCCGGCGTGCGGCGATCGCGCGGAGCGCGTCGAGCGGTTCGCGGTAGCACGGCACCCCACGCGCGCTCAGCTCGGTCTCCGGACGGCCGCTTCCGCCGACCCAGACCACCACGAGCGGCGTCTGCGATGCGGACGCCTTCTCCGCGATGATGTCGACGAGGGCGGCCTCGTTGTTCTCCAGGTTTCCGAGCATGAGCACGGCGACGTCGGTGTCCGGGTGCGTGAGCAGTGCGTCGAGCACCGGCGCGAGAACTTCCGGGCGGCCCCCGGCCCCCGTCATGTCGATCGGATTGCCCAGGGCCGAGTAGCTCGGCAGCGCCGCCGCGAGCTTGCTCCGCCATTCCGCGTCCCATTCGGCGAGCGTGAGCCCGAACCGCTCGCAGTAGTCCGCGGCCAGGATCCCGGCGCCTCCGGACGTCGTCGCGATGCTCAGGCGAGAGCCCCGGGTGACGTGCTCTACCGCCGCGAGCTCGACGTAGTCGGCCAGCTCGCGAATGGTGTCCAGCCGGTGCACGCCGTAGTGCTCGAAGACCGCGTCGTAGACCCGGTCGCTTCCGGCGAGCACCCCGGTGTGCGAGGCGATCGCGCGCTGACCCTTGTCGGAGCGCCCTGCCTTCATCATCGCGATGGGTTTGCCGGCGTCCTGCGCGCGCTCGAGCGTTTCGATGAAGCTCTTGCCGTCGCGGATGCCTTCGATGTACCCGACGATCGACGTGACCGCGGGGTCGTCGATGGACGCGTTGATCATGTCCGTCAGCGAGACGTCCATCTCGTTGCCGGTGCTGAGCATCGATCCGAGGCCGACGCCCTTCCCCTGGCACAGGTTGAAGATGAACGCACCCATCGCGCCGCTCTGCGAGATGAGGGCGACGCCGCTCTGCCGGAACCGGAACCGGTCCTGGTCGAGCCCGGTGTTGATGGTCGCGGCCAGGTTCACCCGCGTGGAGACGATCCCCACACAGTTGGGCCCGAGCACTCGCGTGCCGCTCCCCGCGACGCAGGCCCGCAGCTCGTCCTGCATGGCCCGCCCGGCTTCGCCCGTCTCCGCGAAGCCCGCCGAGACGATGATCACCGCGGGGATCTCGTGCTCCACGCAGTCCCGCAGGCCTTCCAGGACGTGGCGGGCGGGCGCCACGACGACGGCCAGGTCCACCCGTTCCGGCAGGTCCCGGACCGACGAGAACGACGGGAAACCCTGAACCTCCTGGTGAACCGGATTGACCGCGTACGCCCGCCCGTGGAACCCGTACTTGCGCAGGTACCTCAGCGTGCGGCCGGACGGCTTGCGCGGGTCGGTCGACGCGCCGATGACGGCGACCGACTCCGGCGCCATGAAAGCCGCGTACTCTCGCGCGTTCAGCATCTTGAGGCCATCTCCGCTCTCGTCGGGCTCAATAGACCGCCCGGCCACCGCTGAGGTCGAACACGGCGCCGGTGGAGAAGCTGCATCGGGACGAGACGAGGAACCCGATCATCTCCGCCGCTTCGTGCACCTCGCCGGGACGGCCGAGCGGGATCCGGGAGATGAGGAATTCGTGGTAGTCCGGGTTGACCTTCTTGTTGAGCGGTGTGGTGAACACCGTCGGGGCGACCGCGTTGACGAGTACCCCGGTGCGCGCGAGTTCCTTGCCGAGGCACTTCGTCATGCCGATGACGGCGGCCTTCGCCGACGAGTACGCGGACGAGCCGGCGTTGCCTTCCTTCCCGGCCATGCTCGCGATGTTGACGATGCGCCCGTACCCGTTCGAGGTCAGGTGAGGGATCACCGCCCGGCACATGAGGAAGGTGCCGTCGACGTTGATGCGATAGATCATCTTCCAGTAGTCGTACGACGTCTCCCACAGCGGCGCTTGCGGCCCGGTGGTGCCTGCGCTGTTGACGAGGATGCTCGGACTCCCGGCGGCGTCGACGATGCTCGACACCGTCCGCTCGACCTCGTCCTCGTTCGACACGTCGCAGCGCACCGCCTCGTAGCCGAACCCGTTTCCGGAGACGGGGACGACCTCGCCCGCGGGCGAGTCGTAGCTGAGGTCGACGCTGAACACCCGCCCACCGCGACGGGCGATGTGCTCGACGGTCGCGGCGCCGATGCCGCTCGCGCCGCCGGTCACGATCGCGGTCTGCCCACTGAAGATCTGCTCGGGCGTCATTACTGCTGCACTCTCCTCATTGCGTGGCACTGGCGACGGCTCGGCTCAGACGCGGTGGTCGGCGTGGTCCTTGAGGATCGTCCAGAGGCGTTCCTCCAGGTCGCGGAAGCCCGGCGAGGTGCGCAGCTCCGGATCGCGCGGGCGGGGGAAGGGGACGTCGACGGAGTCGACGATCCGTCCGGGACGTGCCGACATCACCAAGATCCGGTCGCCGAGGAGGATCGCCTCCTCCAAGCTGTGGGTCACGAACACGACCGTCCTGCCGGTGTTGCCGACGATCTCCAGCAGCTCCTCCTGCAGCCGGCGCCGCAGCTGGGCGTCGAGCGCAGCGAACGGCTCGTCCATGAGGAGGATCTCCGGCTCGGCGACGAGGGCGCGCGCGATGGCGACCCGCTGCAGCATGCCGCCGGACAGCTCCATCGGATAGGCCGACTCGAACTTGCCGAGATCCATCCGGTCGAGCCATTCCCGCACGCGCTCGGCCTTCTCCGCCTTGCTGAGCGTGCTGCGCGCGAGCCCGAGCGCGACGTTGTCGAAGACGCTCATCCACGGGTAGACGCTGTAGTCCTGGAACACCATGGACGTGAGCGGCCGATCGCTACTCGCCTTCGTGATCTCCACGGCGCCCTCGCTCGGCCGCTGGAGCCCGTCGAGCATCCGCAGCAGGGTGGACTTCCCGCAGCCGGAAGGCCCGACGATCGTCAGGAACTCACCCTCGTAGACGACGGCGTCGACGGTGTCGAGCGCGGGAACGTCGGTCCGTCCCCGGTAGACCTTGCTGACGTTGCGAATGACCGCCTTGACCGGCCTGGCTGCGTTCTCCACCACCTGGCTGTCCTCCGATCTCGGTGGGTTGGCTCGTCACTTGATCGCGATGGCGTTCGGGGGCGACCCGACACCGCCGACGATGCCGAGCGGGCTCGAGGTGACAAGGCAGTCGGCGAACCCGTCGGCCGAACACTCGGCGGCCAGGTCGTCCAGCCACCACAGCTCGCCCAGCGGCATCCCGAGGCGGGCCAGCAGACGGTGGTGGAGCGATCCCTCCCGCTTGCTGGGCAGCGCCTCGACGCCGGGAGCGTCCGAGGCGATCGCCAGGAATCCGTGGTCCCAGAGGTATTCGGCCACCGCCGCCGACGCTTCGAGCCCTGGCGCGACGCGCGCGTCGCGAACGGCCTGCCGCCGTTCGAGCGGTTGGCTGCGGTACCAGGAGATCCAGCCGGTACGCACCAGGAGGATGTCGCCGCGGCGGTACTCCACACCGGCTGCTTCGCGCGCCGCCTCCAGCGCGTCGATGCCGACGGCCGTCGACGCCGCGAATGCGTCCGTCCCGCCCGCTGCCCACAGGGCGTCGCTGATGTCCAGCACGACGCCGCGCCCCACGATGCCCCGAGCCGCCCAGTGATGCACCCCGTGCTCTTCTCGACCCAGGCCGTTGTAGAAGCCGAGCTCGGGATCCGGCACGTGCAGGAACCCGTCCCACTGGGACGAGGACTGCGGATAGAAGTTGTCCAGCACGTCGTCGAGGTTTCCCCTCGGCGTGGTGAACACGTCGTGCCGCGGCAGCTGGCGCTGGAACAGCGGCGGGGTCGGCTCGGTCAGCGGCAGGTTGAGGGAGAACACCTTGCCGCTGCGCACGGACCGCACCGCCCCGAGGACGGTTTCGGCCGACTGCCGGTTCAGCGTCCCGAACACGTCGTCGGCGCCGAAGACCCCGTGCGCGCTCCCGCCGGGGAGGTCGGCCCAGCGCTGCTCCCGCGTGCTCGGTGCACGGTCACGCGAAGACATGCGTGTCCTCCGACTTCCACAGGATCTGCGCGTAGTCGTGCAGGCGCCACGGCATGTTCACGTTCTGCCGACCGAACGAATTCACGTAGTAGTTGCGGTCCTTGGGCGCCTCACCTTCCCAGATGAGCCGCTCCATCTCGATGTCCATCAGCGCGTTGTACTTGTCGAACGCCTCGACGGTGACCTCGCACCGGCGGTGGCCGGACTCGATGGTCTGCACGATCAGGCCGGCTGCGAAGTCGATCCACAGCTCGAGCGCGGCCACGTAGCTGCCGCCGCGCGGCTGTCCGTTCGGCCCGTACATGATGAAGAAGTTGGGGAAGCCCGGCACCTCGACTCCGGCGTAGGCGCGCGGGCCGTCCTTGGCCCAGACGTCTTCCAGGGTCCGGCCGTCCGGCCCGTAGTACTTGGCAGGCAGCGTGTACTTCTCGACCTCGAATCCCGTGGCCAGCACGAGCGCGTCGCACTCGTAAGCGGTCCCGTCCGCCGCGATCACGCTGTTGCGTCCGAGCGCGGCCACTCCTCGGGGGATCAGGGTGACGTTCGGCTTGACGATCGCGTCGTACCAGCCGTTGTCGACCACCAGGCGCCGGGCCAGCGGCGCGTAGTCGGGCGTGCACGCCTCCCGCAGGTCCGGGTGGTCGGCGAGTTTCGTCGCGATGTAGGCCTTGAGGTTCTCCCGGAGGCCGTCGTTCCTGCGGCTCACCAGGCCCCCGGCCGCCTGCCATGCGCGGTCGTACTCCTGGGCGTCACCGAGCGACCCGCGGATGAGGCGGGCGTTGAAGCACGACCACTTCCAGTAGAAGGGCACGTTGTCGTGCAGCCACTGAATCTGTTCGGAGACCTTCTCCTTGTATTTCTCCAGCGGCGAGATCCACTGCGGCGTGCGCTGGAAGACGGTCACGTGGTCCGCCTTGTTCGCCAGCCACGGCAGGATCTGCACGCCGGTCGACCCGTTGCCGGCGATCGCCACCCGCTTCCCGGTCGGATCGAAGCCCGGGTCCCACTGCGCGCTGTGCACGATCGGTCCCTCGAACTCCTCCAGGCCGGGGAACGCGGGGATCTTCGGCGTGGAGAACAGACCGGAACCGCTGACGACGAAGTTCGCCGTCTCCTTCCACTCCGCACCGGTCTTGTCGCGCAGCACGAGCTCCCACATCGAGGTCTCGGCGTTGAACCGGCCTTCGACCAGCTCGGTCTCGAGGCGAATGTGCGGCGTCACGCCGTACGAGCTCGCCACGTACTCGAGGTACTGCCGCACCTCCTCCTGCGACGCGTAGTGCTCCTTCCACGGGTACTTTTCGACGAAGCTGAACTGGTAGACGTAGCTCGTCGTGTCCACGCGCGCCTCGGGGAACTGGTTCCGCTCCCATGTCCCGCCGATGCGCGGCTGCTTGTCGACGACCAAGTAGGGGATGCCGAGCTCTTGCAGCCGCACCGCCATCCCGATGCCGCTGAAGCCGGCCCCGACGACGAGGACACGCCAGCCGGACGGGTCGACGTCGGTGGACCACCTCGCTCGCGTCGACACGCCGCACGCCTCCTCGAGGCCGAGCTCGCGGATCGCCAGCCGGAACTCCGCCTCCCGCGGTCGGGTTCCCAGCAGGAACCCGACCGCGTCGCGGATGCGGTCCTGGTCGAAGTCCAGAGCCATGGCCGACTCCGGACGCTGATCGAGGTCGGGCGAGGTCAGCAGCTCGAACGCCAACTCCCGCACCCTTTGCGCGTCGCTCTCGCTGAGCGTCTGCTCGATGAAGGCGCCGCCACGACGCTCCACTTCGATCGTGCGCATCACCAGCAGCTCGGGGTTGCCCGTCATCAGATACGTCACCGCTCGCAGTACGTTCGGATGGGCGTGCTGGAGGCTTTCCTTGACCTCGTGCGGGTCCAAGCGTCGGGTGTCTCCGATCGAGGGCACGGTGCATCCCGCCTCGTTCTTCACTGGATTTCGGTCCTCTCGTGCGCTCTGGTCAGTCGCGGGCGAGAAGCTTGTTGGCGAAGTCCATGAACCGCTGGTCGATGACCTTGTCCTCGGGCAGCGGCTCGTCGTACTGGAGCAGGTCGTCCCAGCTGCGCCAGGTCTGGTCGAAGGTCCGCGCGTAGTTCTCCGGGAACTCCATCGGCAGGCTGTAGATCGGCGTCGTCATCTTCTTCAGCGCGTCGACCGGCTGCCCGAGCAGTTCGGCGAAGTACTCCTCGCGGCCGCGCAGCCACTCGCCTTGCAGCTCGTCGCGGTAGAGCTCGGCCAGCGCAGCGACGAACGCGTACCCGCGCTCGGGGTGGTCGCGGAGGATCGACTTGCCGAAGGCGACCGATCCGTTGGGGAAGCCGAACTCCATCTGGCGCGCGACGAAGACGGCGTGGCCCGCCTCCTCCACCGTGGCCGTGATCGGCTCCTGGATGAGGCCGCAGAACAGGCCACCCTTCTCCAAGGCGGCGACCTGGTCGGCGGTGCTCATCTGCACCACCTCGACGTCGGTGACCGGGATGTCGTTCTCCTTGAGGTTCTTGACGATCTGGATCATCGACACGCCGCGGTTGGCCTGCGAGGAGCCGATCTTCTTGCCGCGGATCATGTCCCAGGAGAACGGCTTGCCGCCCATGTCGTCGACCCGGCAGTACAGGCCGTCCTTGGCGTCCTCGGCCTGGATCTGGGTCGGCGCGACGACGGCGAGGTCGGCGCCGTTGTGGATCGCGTTGAACATGCCGACGTCGGGTGCGCTGTAGTTCCCGTCGAGCTGCCCGGTGGACATGAGCGGATAGGAGTCCGTGCCGGGCATGTTCTCGATCTTCACGGTGAGGTTCCGGCGCTTGAACGCGTCGTGCCCGGCCGCGGCCATGTACAGCGGGATCGTGAAGGCGGTGGGAGCAGCCGTGGCGATGGTGATCGTCGCGGGCTCGGCGAGCACCCCTTCTTCGTCCATGACCCCGTCGGCGATCAGCTGCTCCGCCGAGCCGGCGGCGGAAGTGTCGTCGCCGTCACCCATCCCCGCGCATCCGGTGGTCAGCAGGAGCGCGCCGACGACGAGTCCTGCACTGAGTCTCTTGGCGTACACTCGCAGGTTCCTTTCTCTCCATTGAGACAAGGGATTCGCACGCTTGCGGCCTGGCCCGCTCGGCGGGAGCGGACGGGCGGCTAACGGCGGCGCTTCATCGACTTCGGACCCCAGGGCACGGCCACTCGCGCCGCGATCGTGACGAGCTTGGTCAGGACGTAACCCAGCAAGCCGACGCAGACGATCCCGGCGTACATCCGCTCAGTGGCGAAGATCTGCCACGACCGCCAGATCAGGCTGCCGATTCCTTCGCTGCTCATGACGAACTCGACGCCGACGATGAGCAGCACGGCGTTGCCGACCGCGATGCGCAGGCCGACGAAGTACTCGGGGAGCACCGCGGGAACGAGCACGCGGCGCAACCGCTGGCCTCGGGTGAGCTCGAGCGACTCGGCCGTCTCCAGGTAGCCGTGCGCGACGCCCATGGTCGCCTCGAGCATCGTGATCCACGCGATGAAGAAGGACCCGATCGCGACGACCACGATGCGCGGGGGTTCACCGAGGCCGAGCAGCAGCATGAACAGCGGCAGCACGGCAAGCTTCGGAACGGTGTAGAGCCCGGACAGCAGCGGGTCGAAGGCTGCGCGCAGCGGGCGGACCAGCCCCATGGCCATGCCGACGACCGTCCCGACGACATTGCCGACTACCAGGCCGATCAGCAGCGTCCGGATGGTGACCAGCAGCGCGGTCGGCAGCATGCCGTTCTCCACGAGCTCCCAGCCGGTGACGGCGATCGAGCTCGGCGGGGGGAAGAAGCGCACGTCGATGATCCCGCCCCGGGCCGCGAGCTCCCACAGCAGGATCAGCACAATGGGCGTCGCGACGGCCAGGATCGTGTTCTGCCTCTTCAGGCGCCGTTCGTACTTGTCGGGATCTCGGTCGGTGACCCGAGGCTCGATGACGACTTTGACCGGGTTCGGCGTCGCTGTCCGCGACTTCTGTATCACGTTCATGGCCCCTACTCGGTCTTCCATCCACGGAAGTCTGGGCGCCCTCTGGTCCGAAGTGAGCACCCCGCCCGCGGGTGCGACGACTCCGCTCGGCTACGTCTGATTGCTCATCCAGTGAGAGGAGGTCAGGGTCCGTCTGCCCCTCCGTACCACCACCCGACCGATTGGTCGGTCGCGTACACGATGCCTCATGACGGGGGCCTCGTCAACAGCCGATTTCTCGGCTTTGCCGAATTCCGGTCGTACGCTCAAGCCGGTGGACGTGAACCAGGCACGTGCTTTTCTCGCGGTCGCAGAGGAGCTGCACTTCGGCCGGGCGGCGCTCCGCCTGCACATGGCCCAGCCGCCGCTGAGCCGCCTCATCCGCGCGCTCGAGGCGCAGCTCGGGGTCACCTTGTTCGAGCGCAGCCCGCGCAAAGTGAGCCTCACGCCTGCCGGCGAAGCGCTCATCGAACCGGCCCGTGAACTCCTCATGCAGTCCGAGCGCATCCGTCCCCTGCTCCAGCGCGTGCAGCGCGGCGAGATCGGCCGGGTGCGCCTGGGGTTCTCGGGCGCGTCGGTGAACTCGATCGTGAGCGCGATCGTGCGTGCGGTGCGTGCTCGGCGCCCGGGCATCGGGATCGAGCTGTACGGGTCCCAGCTGTCCTCGCCTGGCATGGAACGCCTGCGCTCGCACGCGCTGGATGCGATCGTCGGTCGCTGGGACGTGCTGCCTCGGGACGTCGCATCCCACGTCGTCGCTCACGAGGAGCTGGTCATCGCCCTTCCCGACAACCACCGGCTCGTCTCGGCCGAGCGCATCACCGCGGCGGACCTCGCCGACGAGTCCTGGATCGTCCTGCCCGGCGGCGGTGGTGCCACGCTCTCGACGCGGCTGCACGAGCTGTCGATTCGTGGCCGGTTCGTGCCGAAGATCGTCGCGACCGCGCCGGACTCGGCGACCCAGCTGCTCATGGTCGACGCGGGCAACGGCATCGCGCTGACGTTCTCCGGCGTGCGCGAGAACATCCCCCTCCCGACGGTCGTCTACCGGCCGCTGGCGGCCGAACTCGCCGCGGTCGAGGTCCGGCTCGCGTGGCGGGCGTCGGATGCGAACCCCGCGCTCGCCGAGCTGGTGAGGATCGTCAAGGCCATGCCACCCGTCACCGGCCCGCGACGGCGGCGCGGCCGGGCGTGATCGATGAGCGATACCGAACAGGTATTGCTGGGGTACGAGAGAAGTAATTCACATCATCGTTCGGTTCGGCGACACTGATCGCATGTCGCTCCCCCTGGACGGACTGCTCGTCGCGGACTTCAGCCGCGTGCTCGCGGGCCCGTATGCCGCGATGCTGCTCGGCGACCTGGGCGCACGCGTCGTCAAGGTCGAGCACCCGAAGGGCGGCGACGACACCCGTGCCTGGGGTCCGCCGTGGACGGACAACAGCGCCGCCTACTTCGAAAGCGTCAACCGGAACAAGGAGTCGGTCGTCCTCGACCTGGCCGACCCGGCCGATCTCGCGGTGGCCCGCCGGCTCGCCGAGCGCGCCGACGTCCTCATCGAGAACTTCCGGCCCGGAACGATGCGCCGGTACGGCCTGGGGTACGACGACGTGCGGGCGGCCAATCCGGGCGTCGTCTACTGCTCGATTACCGGCTTCGGCCGCACGCACGGAGCGACCCGTCCCGGCTACGACTTCATCGTGCAGGCCGTCGGCGGCCTGATGTCGATCACCGGCGAGCCTGCCGACCGCGGCGGGAAGCCGGTGAAGGTCGGTGTCGCCCTGGTGGACGTGCTCACGGCCAAGGACGCCGTCATCGGCATCCTTGCCGCGCTGCACGCCCGCCGGGCCACCGGGCAGGGCCAGCTCGTCGAGGTCAGCCTCCTCAGCTCGCTGCTCGGGTCGCTGGTGAACCAGGCGTCGAGCTACCTCACGACCGGGGTCGCACCGCGCCGGATGGGGAACGCCCACCCCTCCATCGCGCCGTACGAAGCGCTGCCGTGCGCGGACGGCGACGTCGTCATCGCTTGCGGGAACGACACGCAGTTCCGCCGGCTGGCGGCAGCTCTTGCCGACCCCGGTCTCGCCGACGACGAGCGCTTCGCCACCAACCCTGCGCGGCTGGCCCATCGTGCGGAACTCGCCGAGCGGCTGTCCGCGCTGCTCGCGGACGGAACTGCCGAGGAGTGGTCCGAACGGCTCAACGCCGCGGGGGTTCCCGCCGGGAAGGTGGGGACGGTGGCGGACGGGTTCGCGCTGGCGGAGCGTCTTGGCCTGGATCCCCTTGTCGACGTCGGACCGGGGCGGCCGGCGCAGGTCCGCCACCCGATCAGCTACTCCCAGACCCCGGTCGTGCGATACACCCCACCGCCTCGCCTCGGTGAGCACAGCTCCCAGGTTCGCGAGTGGCTACGAGAGGACGAGAAGTGATGAGCACTGTCGACCCCATGCAGCTGCCTGCCCCGGACCCCTCGGATCCAGCCGGGCTGGACGACCTGCTGACCGGGGACGAGAAGGCCGTGCGGGCGGCCGTGCGCCAGATGCTCGACCGGACCGCCGAGCCGTATGTCGCCGAGTGGTTCGAGCAGGGCGAGATCCCCAATGTTCGTGAGCTGGCCAAGGAGCTGGGCGCCCTGGGCGTGCTCGGCATGCACCTGGAGGGCTACGGATGCGCCGGGATGTCGGCGACCGAGTACGGCCTCGCGTGCCTGGAGATCGAGGCGACCGATTCGGGGCTGCGTTCGCTCGTGTCGGTGCAGGGCTCGCTGGCGATGTTCGCGATCTGGCGGTGGGGGTCGGAGGAGCAGAAGCAGGAGTGGCTGCCGCAGATGGCTGCCGGGGAGAAGATCGGCTGCTTCGGCCTCACCGAACCTGACGTCGGCTCGGATCCCGCCGCCCTGAAAACGCGTGCCCGCCGCGACGGCTCCGACTGGATCCTCGACGGGCGCAAGATGTGGATATCGAACGCGCCGTTCGCGGACGTCGCGATCGTGTGGGCGCGGACGGACGACGGGATCCGCGGATTCGTCGTGCCGGTCGGCACGCCGGGCTTCGCCGTGAACGAGATCAAGCACAAGCTGTCGCTGCGCGCCTCCGCCACGGGTGAGCTCGTGCTCGACAACGTGCGGCTGCCGGACTCGGCGATGCTGCCGGAAGCCAGGGGGCTGAAGGGCCCGCTGTCCTGTCTGAACGAAGCCCGGTTCGGCATCGTGTGGGGTGCGCTCGGCGCTGCGCGCACGTGCCTGGAGGCCGCGCGCACCTACGCGCGCGAGCGTGTGCAGTTCGACCGCCCGATCGGGGCTTTCCAGCTCACCCAGCACAAGCTCGCGACCATGTCGCTGGAGTACATCAAGGGCTATTTGCTCGCCGTGCACCTCGGACGCCGCAAGGACGCCGGCAAGTTGCGCCCCGAGCAGGTGAGCATCGGCAAGCTCAACAACGTGCGCGCCGCGCTGGACATTTGCCGGACGGCCCGCAGCATCCTCGGGGCGAACGGCATCTCGCTGGAGTACCCGGTCATCCGCCACATGAACAACCTCGAGTCCGTGCTCACCTACGAGGGCACCGAGGAGATGCACACGCTCGTGCTCGGCAAGGTGCTCACCGGGCACGAGGCGTTCCGCTGACCGAGCCCGCCGGTCGAGTCACCGACGCCGGGGCTGGGGCCGGAGTGCGCGCCGCCGGGCCGCGCTCCCCGGTTCTCCACCCGGTGATGCGGCCATGTCTTGCCGGACGGCATGGTGCACGCGAACTCGACCGGGCCGTCGTCCTGCGTGGCGAGGTAGTTGTCCGCTAGGCGCATTTGCCGCGCCTCCCGAGTGCCGGTCAGCGGCGTGCCTCAGCGAGGTCGAAGGCGATCGCCTCTTGATGAGCTGTGCGATCCGGGGCCACCGGGTCTCCTGGCAGGCGGCCCTGCGTCCAGAAACCCACCGGGCGGCGACGCGTGTCGTCCCCGAATCCGTGGCCGGTGGGGAAGCCGCGACCGCCGAGGACGAGACCGGGGGAGACGCGGCGCGACGCCTTGTTTCGCCTGTGCGGTGGTGTAGTGAGACGGGTCCCGCCTGTGCGGTGGTGCAGTGAGACGGGTCCCGCCTGTGCGGTGGTGCAGTGAGCCGAGCGCCGCCCGGCCGGCACGGTTGTGTCAGGCCGTTCAGGAGCCGATGTTGACCATCCAGCCGACCCCGAACCGGTCCACCAGCTGGCCGAATTCGTCGCCCCACATCTGCTTCTCCAACGGGACCTCGATCGTGCCGCCGTAGGACAGCTTCTCCCAGTAGCCGCGCAGCTCGGCGGCGTCGTCACCGCTGAGCGAGATGGTGATCGCCGAGCCGGACCTGGGTTCGCCGCCGGGTGGGGTGTCCGACGCCATCAACGTCATGCCGCCCGGCGTGTTCAGGTGCGCGTGCATGATCTTGTCCGCGCCCGGTCCCTCCATCCCGAACTCGCCGAACGTGTTCATGGTCAGCTCGCCGCCGAAGATGTCCCGGTAGAACTCCATCGCCTGCTGCGCGGTGTCCTGGAAGCTGATGTAGGGGTTGAGCGTGGTCGTCATGGCCGCCTCCTCGCGTCCGCAAATGACAGGAGTCCGCCAGGGTAGACCCGAATCCCGGCGGCGGCGCGGTGCGAGGCCCGCGCCGCCGCGGCAACGACACTCACGCAGCGCGGTCGAGCTCGGCGAAGACGGCTTCGTTGTGCCGGAAGGCGACCCGGGCTTCGGCGATGATCCGCTCCCGCTCGGCCGGGTCCCACCCCGCGGTGTCGAGCAGTTCCCGGTAGCGGCGGCGGAACGCCGCAGGGCTGCCCAGGGCGCTGAAGTCGTAGAACCGTGCCCCGGCACCATCGATGTCGTATCTCGTCCGCAGCCGCGAACGGATGACCTGCCCGCCGGAGATGTCGCCCAGGTAGCGGGTGTAGTGATGGGCGACGAACCCGTCCGGCCAGGTCCTGGCCACCTCGGCGATCCGCTCGCAGTACGCGACGGTGGCCGGGCGGGCGACGGCCGCGTCCCGCCACCGCGGTCCGAGCAGGAACTCCAGATCGGCGGTGAGCGCGGGCACCCGATCCAGGCCGGTGATCAGAAAACGGCCCACCACCGGGTGATCGGCCAGCGACCGTCCCGCCTCCTCCAGCGCGGAGTAGATGTGGAAATGCTGCGCGGCCAGCGCCGCGTACCCGGACAACCCGGCCGACCCGTCCAGGAGCTTGGCCACGAAAGCGGACCGTTCGGCCCGCTCGTGCGCTTCCCTGGTGGCTTCCCGCAGCTGCTGCGAGAACGGCGCCTGGTCGATCTGGCGAAGGGCTGCGGTCATACTCGCGAGCGTACGAGGTTCAGTGAGCTTAGGCTAGCCTAAGCGCGCGGTGTGGAACGGTGGGGGAAGCATTACGTCACCTGCGGCCCGGGCCGAACGATCGTCCGCGCGCGGCATCGTGGTGCACGTGCTGGTCGGCCGACACGGTGATCACGGCGATCGTCCCGGCGCGGCATCTTGTTGCCACGGGCGTCGGGGCACCGGGATCTTGGCCAGGATCGACACGAGCGGCGCGCGGGCGTCGCAGGGAGTGAGGTGAGCCGATGCCGCGGGTCAACGGCCCCGAGGTCGTCGCGTTGATGGCCGAGATCATCCGCCGTTCGGTCGGCGTCGAGCTGAACGACGTGCAGCTGGCGACCGCCTTGGCCCTGCACAAGCAGATCCATCGCAGGCGCAGGCGCAGGTCGGTTGCCGAGATCGCCAGGCTGAGCCGGCTGCTGCCGACCCGGCGTGACCGGTCACTGGTGTCGGTCGTCCCGGTCTTCTACGGGGCCGACATGCTCGGGGTGGACGTGGTCGTCCTGGTCGGCGACGAGGCCGAGGCACGCGAGGACGCCACGCTGTACCGGCAGGTGGCCACCATGGCGCCCACAAAGGCCGACATCTACTGCAACGAGGAAGGCCTCACCGCCCCCACCAGTGGGAAGACACGTATCCACGTGGGCCCGCCGGAGCTGCTTCGCGACCTGCCCGGCAAGGCGATGATCATTTCACGGCTGCCGGCGCAGCGCACCGGGGAGCTCGCCGCCGCGATGAGCGGGATCGTCACGCTGCCCGAACCGGACTGAGCGCCGCCCGAGCGGCGCCGTCCGTCCGGGTCGCGCAACGGCAGACCGGCTCCCTTGAGTGCGGTCGGCGCGCGGCGCCGTCACTTCCGGGTCGCGCAACGGCAGACCGGCCTTCCCTGGGCGCCGTCACTTGTACTTGGCGGCCGGGGGAGTCGCCGGACCCAGTGCCGGTTCCAGCCACCGGTGGTAGATGTCGTCCCAGGAATCCTTGCGGATCTCCTCCAGCACGGCGTTGACGTAGCGGACCATGTCGATGTTCTTCTTCGGGATGCCGATCGCGTACGGCTCCTTGCTGAACGGCTCGCCGACCACGTGCACGCTCGGGTCCTGCCGTGCCATGCCCGCCAGCACCGAGTCGTCCGTGGACACCGCTTCGACCTGCCGTTGCTGCAACAGCAGCAGGCAGTCCGCCAGGTCGTCCACCGCGACCAGATCCGGCGGGGGCGACATCTTGGCCAGGTTCACCAGCGACGTCGAGCCGGCGGGCACGCACACCGGCTTGTTCCCCAGGTCGGACACCTCGGTGTAGTCGGATCCCTTCGGGACCAGGATGCGCTGGCCGGACTCGAAGTAGACGCTGGAGAACTCCGCTTCCTTCCGCCGGTCGCAGGTGACCGTCATGGTGTAGGCGACCAGGTCCACCGACCCGTCCTTGAGCGCGTCCATCCGCTTGCTGGTGGGCAGCGCCTTGAACTGCACCTTGTTCCGGTCGCCGAGCAGTTTTTCGGCGATCTCCCGCACGATGTCGATGTCGAACCCTTCCAGCTCGCCGGTGGTCGGGTTGCGGAAGCCGAACAGGTAGGTGTTCTGGTCGACGCCGGCGATCAGGCGGCCGCGCTTGCGGATCTTCTCCATCGTCGATCCGGGCGGGATCGTCAGCCCCCGGGGCGCCAGGCTGGCCGTCGGGTCACCGCAGTCCGACCCGGATTCCGCCTCCGGCACCTCCGGATCGAGGTGCACACCGGCGGGCATCGGCCGGTCGGCGGGCCGCGGCTTGACCAGCGAACGCGGCGCCACGTCCCCGCCGCAGCCGGCCAGCACCGTCGCCACGGCGAGCAGAGCCGACAACAAACCCAGGAATCTGCTTCGCATCATCGGTACTCCCGCAGCCGCTCGCGCAAACCGTAGGCGATCCCGCCGGCGGCGACGACGCTGAGCACCGCCCAGCCGGGGGTGAGCAGGGTGAGCGAACGAGCCGCCGTCACGATGTCGTCGACGAACTGCTCCCGGCTGGCTTGCAGCGCGCGCTCCAGCCCGGCATCCAGCTGGGCGAACGCGGGAGCGCTTGCCCCGGCCGCGCCTTCGTTGATGGCCCGCTCGACGGCCTCGCCGTGCCTGCCGCCGTTGTCCAGCTTGCGGACCTCGCGGTAGCCCTCCAGCCAGCTACGGGTGGCCCCTGCGGTGTTGGCCAGCGCGGCCGCCACGTCGCCTTCGGCGTCCTGCCTGGCCTTGGCGAGCAGGCCGGACTTGCCGTCCTTGCCGACCAGCTCGTCGGCGAGCTCGTCGAACTGCTCCTCGTACTGGGCGCCGTTGCCGCGCGCGACCAGCGTCAGCAGCTCGTTGGCCCTGGCCTGCAGCGCGACGATCCTGGCCTGCCCGAGCGCGGTCACCCGGTCCGGCCGGGCATCGGCCGCGCTGGTGGCGTGCAGGGTCAGCGCCACCGAGCTCCACAGCAGCCCGACGATCAGCGCCGCCGTGGCGACCACCATGCCGAGGTTCAGCCGTCGTCCGAAGTGTCGCCACAGGTAGACCTGGGTGGCGACGAGTGCGATCAGGGTGACCAGCAGCAGACCGGCGGCCAAGTAGGGGAACCGCACCGCGTCGGCGCGCTCCTCGGCGACCCGGTCGGCCTGGATGGTGTACAGCCGCTCGGCGGCGGGCAGGATCTGGGTCCGCATCACGTGCGACGCCTCCCGCAGGTAGGCCGCACCGATGGGCAGGCCCTGCAGGTTGTTCGCCCTGGCGGCTTCCACCAGGCCCGCGTACACCGGCAGCTGCCTGCTGATCGTGTCGATCTCGCGCGCCACCCGCGGGTCGGTGCCGCGGTCCACCGCGGCAAGGCCGATCGTCTGCCCGGCCAGCGCGATGTCGTCCTCGTAGCGTTTCCGCAGCTCGAGCGAGGCGTTCTGGGCGGCGAGGAACGTGCTCGCCGCCGTCGCGTCCGCCTCGGACAGGGCGCGATACAGCCGCTGCACGTCGGCCGCCGTCGGCTCGTGCCGCTCGGCCAGCTCCCAGGTGGCGTCCGTCTTGGTGTTGGCCGTGGTCACCGTGACCCCGGCGAGCACCGCCACCAGGGCGAGCAGCCCCGCCATGATGAGCGCCAACCGGCCCGGCGTGCGCGACCATGCCCGAGTGAGCCTGTTCTGACGTCTCGCCCGAGGTGGCTGCAACGGCGACACCCGGGTTGCCGAAGCCGTCGGAGCGGACACGTCCTCTGCTGTCCGCTGCACCGTGATGGCCATCCTTTCCCGACTCTCGAAGGTCGTTGAACCTCGCCAAATATGTCGCACTGTACGGCCGAGCGGAAGAGGCAGGTGCAACGCGGTCCGGCTATGTCCGCCAAGCGTCAGCGCGCGATTACGCCATGCAATCGGTGATTGCGCAGCGTGCGCCAAATGATCAATCGAAATGCGTATTTTTGCGTATTTACGCGCCTTTTCGTGCAACTATTGACATTTCTGGCGTTCTGGGTGGACAGTCGGGCCCGGCTGTGAGCTACGTGTCCTGAGCTGGCGAACCAAGGAGTGGCGACACCATGCCTGACCTGCCTGATCTGCCAACCACTTCACGTCGTTCCGTGCTCGGCGGAGCACTGGCCGGCGGCCTGCTCGCCGCCACCAGCTCCGGTACCGCGGCCGCCGCGGACCGTGCCGACGAAGTCGTCCCGGCCCGCAAACCGGGGCAGAAGTCGATGATCGGGGTGCCGTTCGAAGAGCACGACGTGGTCCGCATCGGCCTCATCGGGCTCGGCAACCGCGGGATGGGAATGCTGCCCGGATGGGCTGCGGTGCCGGGCGCGCAGGTCACCGCGGTGTGCGACATCCGGGCCGATCGGGCCAAGCGGGCGGCCGATCGCCTGGTCGAGCTGGGCAAGGACCGGCCGATGGAGTTCGGCGGCTCCGCCGAGTCCTACAAGAAGCTGGTGGCCAGCAGCGACGTGGACTTTGTCTACGTGGCGACGCCGTGGGAGTTCCACTACGAGCACGGCCGGGCGGCGCTGCTGGCGGGCAAGCACGTCGGGGTCGAGCTGCCCATCGCCACCGAGCTGCACGAGCTGTGGAGCCTGGTGGACACCAGCGAGCGGACCCGCAAGCACTTGTTCCTGATGGAGAACTGCTGCTACGGGCGCAACGAGATGGCGATGCTGCGCATGGCGCACGAAGGCCTGTTCGGGGACATCACCAACGGTCACGGCGGCTACCTGCACGACCTGCGCGAGCTGCTGTTCTCCCCGACCTACTACACCGACGCCTGGCGGCGGAAGTGGCACATGCGCAGCATCGGCAGCCTGTACCCGATGCACGGCCTGGCCCCGATCGCGGCGTGCATGGACATCAACCGCGGCGACCGGTTCACCACGCTGCGCGCCACGTCGACCGAGCCGAAGGGGCTGTACGACTACCGGGAGCGGTTCATCCCGAAGGACGACCCGATCTGGGAGGAGACCTACGTCAACGGCGACCTGGTGACCTGCCTGCTGGAGACCGAGCAGGGCCGGATCGTGCGGGCCGAGCACGACGTCAGCTCGCCCCGCCCGTACAGCAGGATCAACTCGCTGGCGGGCAGTCGCGGCATCGTGGAGGACTACGTGGGCGGCGGCAACTCCAACGCCCGCGCCTACTTCGAGCCGGACCACAGCGGCCACACCTGGCGCAGCTTCGACAGCTACCGCGACCGGTTCGACCACTGGCTGTGGAAGAAGGTCGGAGACAACCCGGACAACCCCGGCGGCCACGGCGGCATGGACTACGTGCTGCAGTGGCGGATCGTGCAGCAGATGCGCGCGGGCCTGGTGCCGGACATCGACGTGTACGACTCGGCGGTGTGGTGCTCGCCGGTGCCGCTGAGCGTGATGTCGTTGCAGCGCGGCGGGCGCCCGGTGAAGGTGCCGGACTTCACCCGTGGCCAGTGGAAGAAGTCCCGGCCAGGGCTGGACTCGCCGGAAACCGACATGCCACCGGTGGGCTGACGCCGGACGGCACGGGTCCGCGTGACATGCGGCGGCCCCGGCACTCGCTCGTCGTGCGCGAGGGAGGCCGGGGCTGCCCCTTGCCGTCGGTGCGGAGCCGGTCCGCTGGGTGGTTGGCGCACGTGTGTCGGTGCGGGTGGGCCGCACGGACTCGGTCTAGGAGTCGCGGACCGAGGTCCCTGGCTGTGGTGTGCAGGGGTTGGCCAAAGCCGCTGATCCGAGGTGGCGGCTCGCGTGGGGCACCGGTGCTGGGGCTGGCCAATGCGGCTGCTACGAGGTGGGCGGCATGGGGTCCGGCACCGGTGCTGGGGCTGGCCGCGGCAGGTGGCCGACGGGTTGCCCGAAACCGGATTCGGTACCTGGTGGCTCGGCATCGGGTGGGTGTGTGCCGGCCGCGCCCCGAAGCGGCGTTCCCGGCCGGCCGGTCAGCGACCGTGAGGTGCGCCGGGGGCGGAGTGGTTCGGGAGCGCCGGTGGCTGCGGCCGGTGCGGCGGTGGTTCCGGGCGTGCGGGTGGCTCGGGCTTGGCTGGCGGTTGCGGCCTAGGGGTGGGCGGTGGTTCGCGATGCGGCAGGGGTGGCCGCGGACCGGGGCCCGGTGGCCGCGGTGCGGGATCCGGCCGGGGTGGCTCGGGATGCGGATCCGGCTCCGGCAGCGGCGGCTGCGGATCGGGGATCGGTGGTTCCGGTTGCGGCTCGGGGCCGGGTGGCACCGGGTCCGGCTCCGGCAACGGCGGGACCGGATCGGGATCGGGCCGCGGAATCGGGTCCGGAGGCGTCGGGTGGTTCACAGCCGACCGGGCCTCGTCGGCGGTCGCGCCTGCCCGCCCGTGCCGTCGCCGGGCGTGGTGCGGACACCCCGATGCGTGATCAATGAATCTCCTCGGCCCGGCCCTCCGGCGCGGACACCGGCTTGGCCTTGGCCAGCTCGATGTGCACCTGGCCCGCGCGCGCCCAGCCGCGGGCCCGGTCCGTCAGGGTGGTCAGCACCCGCCAGCCGAACGTCTGCGTGCTGGGTGGCTCCCGGTCGGAGGCGACCGATGCGCGGAACACGATCTCCTCGTCGCGCACGGTGAACCGGCAGATCAGCAGCGAATCCGGGCGGGCGAGCACGATGAGCGACGAGCAGGCCTCGTCGACCGCGAGCTCCAGATCCGAAATGGCGTCGAGATCGAGGTCGGCGCGCATGGCGATGGTGACCGCCACGGCGCGCACCACCGGCAGGTGCACCGCTTCGGCGCCCAAGCGGATCTCGACGTCGTCGCGGGCGGCGATCGCCGGTGCGTGATGGTCTGCTCCGTCCACCAGGTTCCTTTCCCTCGCGCATGGCTCTCGCGCAAGCCACCCTGCGGATGAGCCGGACGTGTTCACCACGATGTACCCCGTGTCCGCCGGAAGCAACCGAAGCGGGCCATCACCCTGGTGCGGCTGGTTGATTGCCTCGGCCCGGTCCCCGTCCGTAGGCTGACCGTGACGGCCGACGCGATTGCCGGGTCGGTGCTCGATGTCCGGAAAGGGCTACCATGTCGGTTTCCTCGTCCACGCCAGGGCCTGCGTCCTCGGCGGGCGATGTCACCGTGCGCGTCGACCGGCGGGATTCCGCCGCGGTGCTGCGGGTGACCGGCGAGATCGACATGAGCACCGCGGACCGGCTCACCGCCGGGCTCGACGACGCGTTGCGCGACCAGCCCAGCGTGGTGGTGGTGGACCTGCAGGGCGTGCGCTTCTTTGCGTCGGCAGGCGTCTCCGCGCTGGTCGCCGCCAGGGACACGGTCGGAGAGCGCACCCGGTTCGCGGTGGTGGTCAAGGGGAACGCGGTCCTGCGCTCGCTCAGGCTGAGCGGAGCCGATCTCGACTTGCCGCGCTACGACTCGGTGGACGCGGCGCTGGCGGACGCCTGAACTCGCCACCGCCTTGCCTGGATCGGTCAATCGAGCAGGGCCAGTGCGTCGTCCACCGTCGGGCGGATGGTGAAGCTGTCGCTGATCCCGGTGACCTCGAACGGGCGCAGGGTGGCGTGCTTGCTGGCGACCAGGATCAGCCGGATGCCGTTGGCCTTGGCTTCTTCCGCGCTCTTCAGCAGGGCGGACAGTGCCGCGGAGCCGAGGAAACGTACATCGGTCAGGTCCAGCACGACCGCCTCGGCCGGTGGCTGCAGCGCCTCGTCGAGCCGCTCGGTGAGGGCGTCCGTGCTGAGCATGTCGAGCTCGCCGGACACGGTGAGGACGACGACGCCGTCGCGGCCGCTGTCCGCCGGCGCGATGGACACCAGCCGGGCCACGTCGGCGTCGGCGTTCGGCTCGGGCTTGCTCATGCCACCTCCAGGGTTGCCGAAACCCGACACTAGCCGTGGTTCGCCGCACCGCTCAAGGCGACGTCCCGGCCAGGCGTCATGCGGGGCGCGAGTTTGAAACTCTCGCCGGCTGGGAAACGTCTCATCGACCTCTACAATCGCCGTGTCCGACGACCCATGACTGGAGCCCCCGCCCATGGTCACAGCGCAGCGCGACCCGTTGGACGTCCGGGTCGTGGCCGATCCGAGGCGGTTGGGCGAGCTACGGAACCGGCTCAACGGGTGGCTGGCCGACCGGGGCATCCCCGAGGAACTGGCCGACCGGGTGGTGCTGGCCGCCAACGAGGCGGCGACCAACGCCATCGTGCACGCCTACCGGGACACCGAACCGGGGCCGGTGCGGCTGCGTGCGGAAACCGACGGCCGGTCGGTCGTGGTGACGGTCTCGGACGAGGGCACGTGGAAGCCTGCCCGCCCGGGCGCGGGCCCCGGCGGCCGTGGCGTGCTGATCATGCAGGAGTCCATGGACGACGTACGGATCGACCGCGGCACGCACGGCACGACGGTGACCCTGCGCGCTTCCGCGCAGCACGTCCCCGAGATCACCGACACGGTGGAGCCGGACGCCGAGCGTCACCGGTTGGACGTCCGCACTGTCGGCCAGACCACGGTGGCCCGGCTGCACGGTTCGGCGCACCCGGTGGCCGCCACGCACCTGCGCAGGCAGCTGCTGGCCGCCACCTGCGGCGGTGTCGTCCCGCTCGTGGTCGATCTGGCCGAGCTGGAGTCGGTTGACGGCGGGATCACCGAGGCGCTGCAGGCCGTGGCACACGCCGCGGACGGCGCCGGGGAGCGAGTGGTGGTGGTCGCCCCGACCGAAGCCGTCGCGCGGCGCTTGACCGGACTCAACGAGGCCCTGCAGGTCGTGCGGGCGTCCTAGGCCCGGTGTGCGAGCCGGTGGCCGGCCGCAGGGGCCGCGTCACGACCGGTCGCGCTTGTCCACCACCCGCCGCGCCTTGCCGATCGACCGTTCCAGCGTGTCCGGGTCGATCACCTCGGCCTGGACCGTCACACCGACGGACTCCTTGATCCGGGTGCGCAGCGTCTCGGCCGCCGCGTCCCGCCTGCCGACAGGCACGTCCGGCCTGCTCTCCACCCTCACGGTGAGCTCGTCCAGGTGGTTCTTGCTGGTCAGGACCAGCTGGAACTGCGGGGCCAGCTCGTCGATGCCCAGGATGATCTCCTCGATCTGGGTGGGGAAGACGTTCACGCCGCGCACGATGATCATGTCGTCGCTGCGGCCGGTGACCTTCTCCATGCGGCGCATCGCGGGACGGGCCGTGCCCGGCAGCAGCCGGGTCAAGTCCCTGGTGCGGTACCGGATCAGCGGCATGGCTTCCTTGGTCAGCGACGTGAAGACCAGCTCGCCGTGCTCGCCGTCGGGCAGCACCTCCTCGATGACCGGATCGATGATCTCGGGATAGAAGTGGTCCTCCCAGATGTGCAGGCCGTCCTTGGTCTCCACGCACTCCTGGGACACGCCGGGGCCGATCACCTCGGACAGGCCGTAGATGTCCACCGCGTCCAGTCCAGCGCGGTTCTCGATCTCGGCGCGCATCTGCTCGGTCCACGGCTCGGCGCCGAAGATACCCACCCGCAACGAGCTGGTCCTCGGGTCGATGCCCTGCCGCTCGAACTCCTCCAGCAGCGTGAGCATGTAGGAGGGGGTCACCATGATCACGTCCGGCCGCAGGTCGGTGATCAGCTGCACCTGCCGCGCGGTCATCCCGCCGGAAGCCGGGATGACCAGGCAGCCCAGCCGCTCGGCGCCGTAATGCGCGCCGAGGCCGCCGGTGAACAGCCCGTAGCCGTAGGCGACGTGCACCTTGTCGCCGGGCCTGCCGCCCGCGGCCCGGATCGACCGGGCGACGACCTCCGCCCACGTGTCGATGTCGCGCTTGGTGTATCCGACCACCGTCGGCTTGCCCGTGGTTCCGCTGGAGGCGTGCACGCGGGCGAGCTGGTCCTGCGGCACGGCGAACATGCCGAACGGGTAGTTCTCCCGCAGGTCCTGCTTGGTGGTGAACGGGAAGTGGCGCAGGTCCTCCAGCGACCGGCAGTCCTTGGGGTGGACTCCGGCGGCGTCGAACGACTTCCGGTAGAACGGCACGTTGTCGTAGGCGTGCTGCAGGGTCCACTGCAGCCGCCGCAGTTGCAGCGCCCGCAATTCGTCGAGGCTGAGGCGTTCCGCTTCGTCGGCCAGCTTGTTCATGGTCCGCTAGTGTGCTCCGTCGGAGCCCTTCGCGGCCAGTGTCGGTTTCGCTCGATTTCGGTCGTGGTCGGCCGTTTCGGCTCGGAGCGGGGTCAGCCGCCGGGCCGGCCGCCGAGCTCGTGCCGCAACGCGGCCAGTGACCGGGCCAGCAGCCGGGAGACGTGCATCTGGGAGATGCCGACGGCGCGAGCGATCTGGCTCTGGGTCATGTGCCGGAAGAACCGCAGTGCGATGATCCGACGCTCCCGTTCGGGCAGCTTGCGCAGCGCGGGCCGGAGATATTCCGCGTCGTCCACGATGTCGAGCGCGTCGTCGGTCTCGCCGAGCTGTTCGCCGTAGCCGTCGGAAGTGTCGTCGTCCTTGCGCAGCGGCCGGTCCAGCGAGGCGGGTCGGTAGGCGGCCGCGGCCGCCAAGCCGTCCAGCACCTCGTCGCGGCTGATGCCCAGGTGCTCGGCCAGCTCGCTGGGGCGCGGCGAGCGACCCAGCCGGTCGGCCAGGTCGCCGCTCGCCCGGACCAGCTGCAGGTGCAGTTCCTTCATCCGGCGCGGCACCCGCATCGCCCAGGTGGCGTCACGGAAATGGCGCTGGACCTCGCCCTTGATGGTGGGCACCGCGAACGGCAGGAATCCGCGCCCGTAGTGCGGGTCGTAGCGGTCCACCGCGTTGATCAAGCCGATCGTGGCGACCTGCACCAGGTCGCTTTCCGGCTCCCCGCGGCCGGAGAACCGGCGGGCGATGTGTCGTGCCACGGGCAAGTGCTCGGCGATCAGGCGCTCCCGCAGCCGGGTGTGCTCCGCCGATCCTGCTGCCAGCGTGGTCAGCCGCTCGAACAGCGGGTCGAACCGGTCGTACTCGCCTTCCCGCCGCCCGGGATGCCGGGCGCGCACGCGGGGTGGTGCTGTCGTCGTGGAGTTCATGCGCGGTTCCTCCACCTGCCGCCTTCTCGGGTGCAGTTGCGTGTCGCGTGGCGGCTGGGTACTCAACCGCGCGGTCCAGCGTTCCAGAGACAGACAGGTTTGTCCAATGGCGAGACAGATCTGTCTCTGGTGTGGTGGAGTGCCTGGTCGGGGCGGGTGGCCAGGCCTGTCGTGGGCACGAGCGCCACGAGCGAGATGGGGCGATGCGTCCGTGGGTGCGGGTCGATTGCGCGGGCTGGTGCGCGACGTGGATGCCGGTCGTTGCGTGGGCTCGTGCGGCAACGTGGATGTCGGCCGTTTGCGTGCGCGTGGCGGCGACC